>JADIMG010000052.1 GCA_017694875.1 Candidatus Gallipaludibacter merdavium | reverse complement strand
AAAGAGGATTGTCAACTGTCCATATTTTGACGGGGCTTGGATCGACAAAATAAAACTCGACCACTGGATACACAATGCTCGAGCTGTACTGTTTTTATATTTAATCGAGTTTATCGGACAGCAATAATAATTTATGTATATTTGGAGGGAAATGTACAACAAGATACTATGAAAGGATTACTTAAGCGATATGTATGGCTCATTGATATTATTTATCACAATAACGGCCTTACCTATAATGAAATTAACCAAAAATGGAGGCACTCGGTACTCAATGAGACTGGAGAAGACCTGCCACTAAGAACGTTCCATAATCACCGTAAATGCATAGCCGATGAGTTGGGAGTCAATATAAAATGCCGCACAAGAGGCGACTATAAGTACTATATAGAAAACGACGAGGATTTGCAAGACGACAGTCCTATCAACTGGCTGGCAGAAAGTTTATCTGCACGCAATCTGATAGAAGAAAGCAAATTGCTGAAAGGAAGGATTATTCTGGAAAGCATACCACGCGGACGGGAATTTTTGTCACCACTCATTGAAGCTATGAAAGATTCCCATGCGATAGCCATCAAATACCAACGCTACAATAATGAAGAAGTAGGTCCCTTTCTCTTAAAACCATATTGCATCAGATTATGGAAAAGAAGGTGGTACATGGTCGCACAAAGACTGGACCAGGATGATGTTCAACACCACCAGCCCATTAAAATCTATGCCCTTGACAGAATAAAGGAAATGACCGTAACACAAACACCATTCAAGTTACCCAAAAATTTCAACAGTGAAAATTATTTCAATCATTCCACTGGCATTATTGTATACAATGACCAACCACAAGAAGTCAACATACGTATCAGCAATGACCAGGCACCTTACTGGATATACCTGCCATTGCACCATTCACAACAAGTAATTGACCAAACAGAAACACATACCACATTTTCCTTTCATATCATCATCACATTTGATTTTATTCAGGAAATCATGTGCTGGGGCAGATACATTGAAGTGTTACAGCCATTATCATTACGAAAGGAGCTGTATAACATGGGCAAAATAATACAAGAAAACAACATATTGGAAGTCAATAAAACATGAAAAGGAGGGCTAGCATCATTTTTAACAAAAAACTTTTTACAGCATGCCTGTTTTTGGCATACAAGGCAACTAATTTTGCATCCTGAAAAATACACATTACGTTTAACCTATAATATAAGGCCTATGAAATATACAAATACTTTCTTAGATGATTACAACTGGGTTCGGGTACTCTCAACTTCTACCCTTGAAATGGAAATACGTGAAATTATGAATAATGAAAATTTATCAGTAGAAGAAAAAGAACGTCTCATTAGCATGCGCAACGCTGCCTTAAAAATTGCAATAGATAAAATCTGATATATTAGTTTCTACACGAATCAAAGGGGTTGCTTCAGAATGTTCATTTTGATGCAACCCCTTTAAAGTACTTCTGAATAGTTCAAAGATAAGGGCTGAGATGAAAACAAGGGAAATGATTGTGCAAAACGACCGAGTCTGAATCCTGACAAGTTACAAAACCGATAACACAGCACCAGAACAACATACAGCCATTCCCATATTTTAGAGAAAGGAATTTACCGTGTGTCCATGCAAAACACAAGTAAAACCTTTTCAATGATTATTTTTCTACCCGGAACCAATCAACGGCCAGCCATCCACCATCATTAACCATCAAAGAAGGACGAGTACAAAACAATCCTACCTTGGCACCAATCCATTGTCCTTCACGCACCTGAAACGGTTCTCCCATAGCCACATACTGTTTACCGTCAAAACTATAGTAGAACGTACATTGTGCTTTCCTATTGAATTCCATACGCAAATACACGTCAGAATTCTCCGTCAAAGAAAGTACGTCATTAACGCTTTCGGGGTTACCACTATCAGCCTTTCGACAATCTATTTGAGAAAGCAACAAGCCTTTATCTGAGTTCTCAAAAACAAGTGCCGCATAATCACGTCCCATAACCACCAAACCGGCACGCTCGCCCTTATACTTGGGAGAGGGAACAAATCTCACTTTGGCCGTTACTTTAAATTGGTCAGATGGCGTCTTCTGTAGAAGCAGATTAGCTACATCCCACAAATTTTGATAGTCCTCCACAACCGGATAGGAATACAAAAGCAGCTGACTATTAGCCACATCACAAAAACTCCATTTGGGATTATAGTTCGCATGCCATTGCCACTGCCAGCCCAAAACATTTTCGTCAAATTCGTCACTTTCCTGAGGTGTGCATATCGGATATGTCTTACCCACATTCGGTTTCCTATAAATTAAAACAGGCTCACCACATCCGTCACCATCTTTGTCTATACCCATAACAGGCCAATCGTTTTTCCACACCATAGGTTGTAAATGGATAATGCGTCCATAAGGTCCTACATCCTGAAAATGTATAAACCAATCCTCTCCAGAAGGGGTATCTACCCAAGCACCCTGATGAGGACCATTCACAGAGCTTTTTCCCTGTGCCAATACAACCTTCTGTTCATAAGGCCCATAAGGTGACCTGCTTCTCAACACCAACTGCCAACCCGTAGAAACCCCTCCGGCTGGAGCAAAGATATAATAATAGCCGTTACGCTTATAGAATTTAGGTCCTTCACAAGTTTCTTGTCCATGGTGACCATCAAAAACTATACGGCTGGGAGCAATCAGTTTGTCTGCTGTAGCATTTAATTCACATACAGCCAATACGCTTTTCAAACCAGCACGACTTCCTGCAAAGGCATGTACCAAATATACTCTTCCGTCTTCGTCCCATAGCGGCGTAGGGTCAATATAGCCTTTTCCTTCCAAAACCAATACCGGCTCGCTCCAACGGCCATGCACATCGGTTGTCTTTGTCATGAAAATACCTTGGTCCGGGTCACCCCAGAAAATATAAAACCATCCTTCGTGATAACGTATGCTCGGTGCCCAGACCCGATTTCCATGTTCCGGCCGTTCCGGCATTTCTGCCGGTGTAAGAGCATAAGGAATAGCCGCGTTGATTATGGTCCAATTAACCAAATCTTTGGAATGCAAAATCTGCAAACCAGGTATACAATTAAAACTGGAAGAGGTCATGTAAAAATCATCTTCTACCCTACATACATCCGGGTCAGAATAGTCGGCATACAAAATCGGATTTTTATACTTTCCGTTACCTAAATCAGCTACCCATACCTGCGATACGTAATTGTCGGCTGCTATCGACCAAGCCATCACAACCGATAAAGTCAAAACGGAAAAAGATTTTCGTAACATACTTATCACTTATTATTTACCACCAATTGTCGAAATACTTAACATTCCTATTGCGAAAGCCTGCCAGTCTTTTCTTTAAGGTTCTACATTGTGCGACACTACACTCCCCCCTATCATAAGCTAAAGGCAGACGTCATTTCCACAGATACAAAAGTAAGAACAAACAATAAAAACAAAGAGTATTTTCTGTGCAAAATGGTGGATTTTTTTACATATAGGCACACGAAAAGAGCATAAGGACTCTATGGTCGCAATGAGCAAAATAGAAACATCCATATATCAAAAAAGCAGTGTGCCAAATAAGCTGACACACTGCCCTTCATCCATCAGCCCCAATTCAGCCATTGGCTTTTGAGAAATATTCCAACGGCCGACTGGAGCTACATTATTAGTTATAGCTTAAAATTTCAAAACTTTCTGTACTTGTCCATTTACACTAATCAGATATACCACTGAACCTTCTGACACAGGGATATTCATCTGTGCCTGCACAGCAACCCCGCTATAAATCAAGCGACCATCCACGGAGAAAAGCTGTACATGTTGTCCTTGTTCCAACTGCCCAACAATCAGCACATCACCCTCTGCACGTACCGTAAAGCCAGCCGTATTTTCCACCATGCCCGTTCCGATACCTGTCGAGGATGCAGGCTCTGAAAATTCACTCAAGCTACCATATTCATTCGCAGCCTTCACATGATAAACAGCTGTTACATCATCAACCGTGTAGCTGGTAGAAGTAGTAAATCCGATTACATGATTGTCTTTAAACACCACATAGCAACGTGCATAATCCACAGCATCCCAAGTAAATTGTCCTGCGGACAGTTCCACATTTTGCGGCTGTGCAACAGCCTCCATCAGTTCACGCGGATTCCATCCGTCTTCACCGGAAAGCACATTCTTATAGGTATATTCAGCAGCTTCTTCATCGGTCAAGGAATTCTTTGCTTTACCGGTAACGGTTTCTGTTACATTTCCATCCTCATCGGTCACATCATATTCATAATCTTCAATACGATTGCTCAAATCTACAGGATTCCCCTCTGCATCCATCGTATTGTAATCTGCGAAGATGGCAGGTATCGCATTCATTTTGTAATACCAACCGGCAGGATAGATGGTCACTTCTGAGCGTGTATTGAGGAATACAGTTTTAGGGGAGTTATGCCATGGACGTCCCAAATAGACTTGGGTAGCGGAAACCGGTGTAGTAGGAGCCGTAATGGTATTGTTGGCAAATACATAGCCCCATTCCGTACCTTCCGGATGGTTAGGTGCAACAATATATCCACCTTCCTGACGCACAATATTCAATGTGCATGCATCAAAATAGACATCACCGGCCCCATAAATGAAATCGACAGCACCTTCAATCCAGCAATCTTTCAGATAATGGCGGTCTGCCATATTATTAGTAGAGGTCAGATATGTATCCTGATAGCTACGCAGACGGCAATTGTAGAAGGTAGCACGGTCATTGTTCGTGTACATAGCCAAAGCTTGTGGGCCTGTCGCCAAATCAACACCATGCTTATTATCAAAAGTAATGTTTTCTGCATAGAAATCGGTAGCATTCACCACCACCGTTGCTCCAAGGCTTACATGCAACGCATTGTCGCCTCCACAAAGCAATGAGTCGGTAACAGTTACCAACATCTTGTCCTGCCCAATCAAATGGATATAAGGTTTGTTGGCAGGAATATCGATATGCTCCCTATAAGTACCTTCCTTAATGAAAATGAGCCATGGCGCTGTCCGGTTTTCAGGTACTCCATTAATGGCAGCTTGAAGCGAAGTATAATCGCCTGTGCCGTCCTGTGCCACAACAGCATCATACAAGGCGGCCACTGGCTGTGTACGGTCCATAGTCGTAAAGTTCAACGTTGTGCCTGCAAAGGCATTGCCGGAACGGTCAACAATGGCACCATCTGGAACAGTAAAGGTATAGGAAGTATTATATGTCAAACCAGAATAAGAGAATATGACACTGGTACCTGCAAAATCAGCCTCAAGAACTTCATCATTCAACGTGCATTCATATGTACCTTCACCTGCTACTACCTGCTCATTGAAATTGAGTATGATAGAACCTTTAGCCATTACAGCCGTAGCATTGTTTTCAGGTACCGTATTCAACAATACCGGTACATCATGGTCTTCCACCATTTCCTGGTCGGCAAAGACATAGATACCTGAAATGGCTGTTCCATCACTCGCATATGCAGTTCCCAATACATCAGATGTATAGTCGGGTATCCAGCGGATATATATTTTTTCCTTACCCTCTGCCTCTTGGGGCAAAGCAAACGTTTCTGTGTACCACACTTTTCTTTCTTGCAAATGAATGATACCCAATTGTGTATAGGCTACGCCATCCAGAGAATACTCTACTTTCTGTTTTGAAAATGCGTTGAAATTCAAAAGCATAGAAGACTGTATGCGAATATTGGTATAACCTTGAGTTGCAAAATTGATTTCAAAATAATAATTGTCAGACGTTCCAAACGGTCTCCAGTTGACAGCAGCATTGCGTCCTTCATAACCTCCAGCAGCAGAAGACTTGTCCAACCAGGCGCTTTGTGTGCCATCTTCCTTGCGCAATACCAACATGCCCTGATTGTCGGTTGTATTAGCCATATCAGCTTGACGAGATTGATTGCCTGATGTATAGAAATCCCAGCCAACAATGTAAGGAACATTACTGAAATTAGCAATAACAGTGGTATTGGCATTCATAGTAAATGTACGTGTGGCATTGGTTGTGCCGTCTTCCCAACTGGTAAAAGAGAAAATATCACCTGAGATAGCAGAAACCTGTACTTCTGTACCTTCTTCATACATCCGCTGTCCGTTTATCATCTCTCCTTCTGGCGTTACTGTCATCATATAATCCTTTCCATTCTCAGCTACCATGGTCAAAGAATAGGTATTGACTGTTTCATACACAGCTTTGATGGTTGCATCTGAAGTCATCTGATAGCTCAATTCGGCATCAGTACCGAGATTTTCGCCCTCTCCATTTTCCCAATGAGAGAAACGGTAGCCGAAATTAGCTTCCTGCGACAAAGTCACATAAGAATCCTTGTCAAATTGCGTGGTATTAGGATTAACAGAAACAGAACCGGCTCCTTCCGGTTCAACAACCGTAGTCAAACTCACTTGCTCTGCCGTAATCTCCACCTCGGCATCAATAGCCATATAGAAGAAATAGGAATCCTTGCCGCTCGCAACATCACCCGATGTTCTATAATTTCGGATAATGATATAGGCCTCTTCACGCTGGGCATCAGTGAAAGTAAAAGGAGTGGTTGATGCATTATTTCCCCCATCCGTACATTCAGTTTGATTATTAACCAAATCAAGAGTATGGCGCACACCGTTTGCTCCCCCTTCATACAAATGAATACTCTGCGACAATACAGGAGTTTCGGCCACTTCATCTTTACCTTGAATAAACACTATAGAACCACGGTCATCACCTGTATTGGCTTCTACAAACACAAACTTGCGCAAATTCTTGATAGGACCAATTTTCAGTTCCGGCTTTACTTCACCGTTATCCCTATTCAGCTGTAGATAATACGCCTTATAAGGCAATACGCAGGCATTATTTCCTTTTGTATTAAAATTAGCGTTATTGGCAGTTAGTGTAACCGAACAACAACCTTCCGGACTCTGCACCAATTGGATTTCACCTGTATATGCTGGAATCGTTGACAATACGGCAGGTACGGCATTGGGAGTGGCCCAATCCGAAAAGTCCGTTTCAAAAACAGTACGCACTTGGAGGTCTGCTGTTTCTTGTGCTTGGAGAACAAATACGCCAGCCAAAGCCCACAGAACAAAAAGTGCTTTAAAGAAATACTTTTTCATGATTTATCAATTATACAGTTAACAATAAAGATTAATTATTTGGATTTCTCATTCGGATAAAGCAGGAAAAGTGCATGCCTCAATTACCATGGACAACCTTTCCTGCCTCTGCATTGAACATTACTTCAACATTTTAGTGACTCGAACTGAACCGTCACTCATTTGTTTGCGGACAATATAAATTCCCTGTTGCGGTTCTTTCCCCAATTGACGCCCATCAATCGCATAATATTCCACAGCTTTCACTTCCAGATTCTGCTCCGTAATGCCCACACCACTTGTCGCGTCGGCTGTGGCAACCCCTCTGATGGTCACCGCACTCAAGCAAAGTGTTTTTCCAGTTGCTGCGGAAGAATTGTTATACCAAGGATAAATGCGTAGATACAAGGTCTCACCGGCTGTAAGACGTACAACTGGAGTAGCTGACACCGCATACATGGTATTGGATACCATACTCGTGGAATAATCCGCTATCGCCACAGCATTACTGAAATCTTCGTTCAAGGAATACCACACACGGCAACGCATTCCATTGCCACCTGCACCACCAACATACAGACCAATAGAATCAATGTTCAATTCTGTTGCCTGATTTGCTTGAATGCCAAACTGGATATAGCGTGTTGACACTTCATCAATCTCACCTGCCGGCCACGTTCCACCCACTATCAAGTTGCGTTGTGTCTTGCGTTCGGTTGTAAATCCGCTTTCAGCAGGCCATGTAGTATTGGCATTAGGAGCAGAATACTTTTGTACTTCCATTCCACTCCAGCTTTCTTCCACAATAGTTGCAGGACCTTCCAGTTCAGCTTCTTCATTGGATGTCAAATCCCAATAAGCCAAAACTTGTGTACCACCTTGCAACTGGATAGCATTTCCTGAAATGGGAAGTTCTTTGCTGATGGTTCCATTTGAAATGGTAAGTGTTCCGCTAAACCCACCGGCTTGCATGGGTTGATAACGGACATATAAACGCGTAAAGTCAAGGTTCCCGTTTGTATAAGTCAATGTAAGTTGTGAAACGTATGTTTCTTTGTCGGTTGACAATTCAAACCCTTCCGATACAGTTACATTGAAAGTACCCGCTTCTGGGGTCAAATCAAATCCAGAGAGCGTAATTTCTTTGGTCGAAATCTGGCCTACATACATATCAGAAAAATCAATTTCTGAAGGATTGACGAGCAAGTCTGAACTGGCGTTGATGTACTGGGTCAAAAGATTCTGCTCTGCCAATCCCTGCACTGCAAGGCGTGCAATGAGTGTTGCCCCCAAAGCTGTTGTATGTGTACCATCATCTGGCATAAACAAAAGCTCCGTACAATAGGATTCACCATATTCCAGATACAAATCGGCAGAAGCTGTGGTCAAATCTATAAAAGGGACATTCAGCTCCTGTGCCACTTGTTGCATAGCGTACGGATAATCATACGTATTGTCCGATTCCGGTACACTGGATTCCGTAATGGTACCATCTGCATTTAACACGCTGAACTTGTCACCCAAGTCGTGGCGTCCGCTACGTCGAATGGTATTACTGGAAAAATACTTACGGCACATTGGTGCAACAAATATAGGTGTAGCACCCAATGCACGTGTTTCCTCTACATATTTGCGCAAATAGGTTTTATAGGTTCCTTGCGCAGTCGTACCACGATAATCAACGGATTGGTCACCCGTAACGGCTCTTACCGTATCGCCGTCCAAACCATTGTTCTTTTCGTCGTTATGTGCAAACTGAATAAGCACATAATCGCCCTCTTCAATTTGCGTCTTTACTGTTGTCCAATAAGGAGCTTCCAAATAAAAGCTTTTACTGCTGGCTCCCGCCTTTGCCCTGTTGTTTACTACAGCTCCATTGCCGAAAAACTGTTGCAACATCTGTCCCCAACCGCGTTGCTGGGTAGTTGACTCATTATAATTGGCCATGGTTGAGTCGCCAATGGTATGGATGGTCACGGCATGACCCAACAACATTCCCGCTATACAAAGCATGGATAAAACGAAGTGTCTTTTCATTTTCATATATCACAGATTTTAATTTTCCAATGGCAAAGATACCCTGTAATATATAAGACACTGGTGGATTATTTTGGCAAAAAGGTGGAAATATAAAGCATGCAACAACTTCATCATTTTTTCTACATTTCTGCAAATGAGGTTGTTCCTATTATAATGGAAGACGCAAGATTATGACACTCCTTGTCTGCACAAACGCGGGCCTCTTATGGGTTTTGTGTGCTGGCTTTATATTCCGATGGGGTCATACCCATTTGTTTCTTAAATGATTTACTAAAATACTTGGGGTCGGAAAATCCACTTTGAAAAGCCACCTCTGCGATATTATACTCCCCTGTCTGTATTAACTGCGCGGCACGTTTAATACGCATTTCAACAACAAAGTCAATCGGTGACATACCTACAATTGCCTTCAGTTTACGGTAAAGAATACTACGGCTCACAGCCATATAGGCAGCAAAATCATCCATTGACATATCCGAATTGGCAATATTGCTGTTGATAAAGTCCATCACTTTAGCCATAAAGATTTCATCCTGAGGCATTACCTGTGGCTCTGACGGTGCATATTCCATTGTCTTAGACGCCGAAGCTGTTGTCTCATCCATCAGATGTGCCTTATAACGTTGCTGCAACTGCTCCCGCTGTTCCATCAAATTTTTGATGCGAGTCTTCAGATAAGTGGCGCTAAACGGCTTGCTGATATAGTCATCCACACCATGCTCCAATCCTTCTATCCGGTCATCCAAAGAAGACTTGGCACTCAAAAGCACAATGGGTATATGGCATGCATTGGCATCTTCCTTGATTTTCTTTACCATCTCCAGACCATCCATCTCCGGCATCATAACATCGCTGACAATAAAATCAGGCAGCAGACGAAGCGCTTTCTCCAACCCCTCACGTCCATTACTTGCCTCCACTACATGATATTGCGTTGATAGAATATTGTGCAGGAAAAGCCGCATTTCTTCATTATCCTCCACCACTAATATGGTAGGCAATGAAGAAGAAGCAAGGTCTTCATTCTCACTGACTTCAATTTGGGAATCGGCTCTGGAATCAATCGGTGCAGAGCTTTCTGCATCTTCCACTATGAATTCGGCCAATGGGTCATGGACAAAATGTTCCTTGCCCATTGGCAATGTGAGCGTAAACGCAGTACCCTGCCCCAGTTTGCTCGACACGGAAATCTGTGCATGAAGCAAATCGACCAACTCACGCACCAGCGACAATCCAATACCGGACGACGGCTGCATAATATTACCGGAGGCTATGGTTTCAAAACGATTGAATATACTATCCATTTTATCCGTTTTCATTCCGATGCCCGTATCTGCTACCACGATGGTCACTGTTTCTCCGTTCTGACGTATCATCACTTTCACAGAACGGCCATCCGGGGTGTATTTGAATGCATTGGACAACAGATTGAAGATGATTTTTTCCAACTTATCCCTATCGACCCACACATGTATATCCTGCTTCTCAGCATCCAATGAAAATTCCAGATGCTTCTGCTCGGCCATTGGCTTGAAATTATCCATGATAGATGCAACAAAAGGAATTACAGATGTTTCCTCCACAAGCACTTTCATTTTCTTGTTTTGTATTTTCCTGAAATCAAGAATCTGATTGACAAGACGCAACATCCGTTCTGTGTTTTTACGTACCAACATGAGATTTTCCTTAGCCGCAGGAGTAAGCTGCTCTGTCTCCAGCACTTCATTGACCGGACTGGCTATCAATGTCAAAGGGGTACGCAATTCATGACTGACATCGGTAAAGAAACGCAATTTGATATTGGACAACTGCCTTTCAAAATCGATACGATGCCGAAGCCGATAGATATAATAAAGCACCCTAACCACCAAATAAAGGAAACACAGAAACAGCAAGGCAAACAATAGCCACGCCCATATCGTTTCCCTGAATTTGGGCTTAACATGTATGGGCAATGAAACCATATTGTCCACCCAGATTCCATCGCCGTTCGTCGATTTCACTTGAAAAGTCCATTTCCCTTTCGGAAGATTCAAGAAGCTCGCCATACGGTTGTTTTCCGTATAATGCCAATCATCTTCGAGTCCTAACATGCGATAGGCATATTTTACATTGGCATCATTAGCATAATCCAAAGCCGCAAACGTAAATGAAATGTTCCGTTGCGAAGGTTCCAAAGTAAGCAGGCTCAATTTATTGATACCGTTTATCTCCTTGCCTTGCACTTTGATATCCGTAAAAACAATGGAGGGGCAAAAACTATTCTGTAATGTATCATAAGGATTTATCCGAAGAATACCGTTTTCCGTACCATATAAAATACTCCCATCATCCAAAAGCAGCGACATACCCTCACTGATATTAAACTCTTTATAGACAAAATGAAGATTGGTGTTCCGGAAACTACCCGTACGGGGAAAATAGCATGACAAGGCATTTTCAGAAGCAATCCATATATGGGCACAAGAATCTTCTATGATGGATTGTGTAATATCAGAAACAAGTCCGTCTTTCCTGGTGAATCCTTTGAAAGAGATGCTATCACTTTTCACATCCTCAGCCTTAACATAATTCACTCCACCACTAAAAGTTGCTATGTAAACTGTTCCGTCTGAAGCCTTCAGAATGTTCTTCACATCATTATTGCCCAAACTCGTCGGGTCATCCGGACGCCGCTGATGTTCTTTAAATACGATTTCCTCCGGACGGGAAAAATCGTCACTGAACACCAGCAATCCATCAGTTGTGCCTGCCATAAGCACACCATTTCCTATAGGAAGAATTTGTCTGACCCTATTGAACGATGACGGATAATTGCACAACTTGTTGGCGGAATGGATAAAGCGCACCTTACCCGTCTGAACATGCTGCTGCAAAAGATTTATTCCTCCTCCGAACGTACCTACCCATATTTGTCCTCGCTCATCCTGAATTATGGAATAGACATCATCATGACTCAAACTGTACTTATCGTTGGGATTATGAACATAATGCTTCACAGAAAATCGGTTATCCGCTGTCGGAGTGAGTTTATATACCCCTCCCATCTTTGCCCCCAACCAGATATTGTTCTGCTTATCCTGCACAATACAATAAACCTTTGCTCCAAAAGCCTGCTCCCGTGACGATATTTCCCCATTTGGGGTAAGAAAACCTATCTGCTGTCTGTCGGCTGAATATATCCTTACTTTGTCACTCTTCGTTGCCAACCATAATCTCTGCCGAGCATCAATGAGCATGGCCCTTACTTCCATACCCGTCTCAATAGGCATAAATTCATAATTGCTTCTTTCGAAAGAAAGTTTGTCCACGCCACTATTGGTACACAACCACAGATTACCTTGCTCATCTGCCTGATAGGAACGTACCAGTGGAGCATAGAGCTTATCATCCAACAATATGGGCTGCAATTGTTTCTTTTCCCGGTTGTAGTAACTCAAAATGCCATTTCTTGGAAAAACCCACAAATGTCCCTGTCGGTCCTCATAAATAAATGTGCGCGTCTCCCTTTCATACTCCACCCGCATAGCTTCCGGTGTAGCCAAATGTTGAATTTCCGAAGTTGGATAATGATAACGCACTACCCCATCAGCTTTAGTAAAAATCCAGATATTTCCATAACTGTCTTCATCAAGCAAGGTAACATAATTGGAGGCATGCCCAGCTGCAGTAAGATTTACGTTCCGGGTTGTACGGGTTTGATGATTATATAACAGAAGCCCCTTGTCAGTCCCAATGGCAATTTCGCCGGACTTCAGAATAATCATATAGTTGATTTGCTCCACATCATGACCTAAGTCAACTGTCTGCAAACGTTTTTCGTATAAATTGTAAAATGCCAGATTTCCATCCTTGGAAGCCAACCATATGGTTTTGCCACGCTTCCGCCACAGAAAATAGGGAGAATTTATTTTAAATTCTTTCTCGCCAAAAATATTGAGACCGTAATCCGTAAGAATCCATTCACCCCCATCATCATCGTCACGCACGTAATAAATCTTTTTGGCATAAAGCGAATTGTCATATTGGCCATAATAGGTAATTGCACCTTCAGAAGGATAAGTTGATTCATCAATACGCACGGCCTCTCCCCCGCGAAACGAAATCCATGTGACTCCCTTCTTTAGGGGAAATATTTCTACGACATCCAATTTGCGTTTCAGTTCCTGCTCGAGTGGTGCCAACACATCAATGAAACGTTCCTGGGCAACATCAAACAGATAGGCTCGCCGGTCATAACTGATACACCAAATATTTCCTTCATAATTTTCCTTTATCATGAGGAGGCGGTTACTGAAAGTGGTATTATCTCCTGGATAAGCTCTATAATTGCGAAATTCATAACCATCATAACGGTCCAGTCCACCTCCTGTTGCAAACCACATATAACCATTACTGGTTTGCAGGATTTTTGACACCATCTTTTGTGACAATCCGCTACCTGACGTATAATGTTTCAAGGTTATTTCAGGCTGTCCTTTCAATAAAGAAGGGCATAGAAACAGAAAAAACAGAAATATTTTGATGGCATTACATCTCATGGCATAGAACTTTAAAGGACAAAGATAATGAAAGCCGAGTGGAGTAACAAGCGTAAAACGAAGTTTTACAACTGGTAATCCCGAGGCGCATCTTATCTTCTATAATGATATGAAAGCCGAGTGGAGTAACAAGCGTAAAACAAAGTTTTAAAGCTGGTATTCCCGAGGCGTATCTTATCTTCTATAATGATAATGAAAGCCGAGTGGAGTAACAAGCGTAAAACGAAATCTTCAAAATAGATACAACATGTTTACTCTTCTAAGAGATGAAGACCCACCGTTGATACAAATCAGAAATATTCCTTATCATCCGGCCAACCACAGGCTACACAGTCTTTTTGTAACTCAATACGGCCCACGTAACCATTACCGTTCCAATAGACAAAAGGCCTACGGCATCATACCATACATCCAGAGATGAACTTCCCTTCAAATAAATACAACGCATGGCGTCTGCATAATACCTCATCGGGTTCAGATAAGTGATAGCCTTTGCCCATTCCGGCATGGAAGATATGGGAGTGAAGATTCCACTTACCAACATAAATATCATCATAAAGAACCAGGTCACGAACATAGCCTGCTGTGCGTTGTCACTATAATTTGAAATCAACAACCCCAAACCTGCCGTAACCATGATATGGAAGGCCGTAAACAGAAATAGCAACGTAAGACTTCCCGCGCAGGAATAGCCAAAAACAAGGCGGGCAATAACCAGACATGCAGCCAAAACAAAAAAGGCGACCAGCCAATAGGGAATCAATTTACACAAAATGAATATACTCCGTTTGACCGGTGTCACATTGATTTGTTCTATGGTACCCGTTTCCTTCTCGCTCACAATATTTAAAGCCGGCAAAAAGCCCGTCAACATGGTAATGGCAATAACAATCAAGGCAGGAACCATAAACACTTTATAATCCATATACTGATTATAATAATATTTCGCAGAAACATCTATTACAGGAGCAATAGTGCCCATATCTGCCTGCTTATAATCCGTATAAAACCGCCTTATGCAATTGCCCAAATATGCCGAACCGATACTGCCCTTTGTTCCGTTTATCGTGTTCACCTTAATGCCCATTGCGGCACCATCACCCCGCTCTACCTGTTCATCAAAATCAGATTCAATCGTCAATATCGCATCGGCTTTGTTCATATCCATCAACTGCATGGCATAAACAGGGTCGTCACATACATCCACCAAATTGAAGTAGCCGGATGAGGTACAGGTCTCTATCAAGCGTTGCGATACGGTAGAACGATCGGAATCGACCACCACCAGATTAATGTTGCGTATCTCCATGCTCACAGCAAAGGGGAAAACCAGCATCATGAGTACAGGAAACGCTATTGCCATTTTAGGCAAACCCGGGTCGCGAAAAAACTGCTTGAATTCTTTTTCCAACAAATAAACCAAAGTCATACTTCTCTCCTCCTTCCATTTTACAAACGCTTACGGAACAAGCGGATACTCACCGCCAGCAACACAAAGCTCATCAGGGACAATATCAGCAATTCATTGTAAATATAACCTAACCCTACCCCTTCAATCATGATTTTCTTCACCATGATGATATACCATTTGGCGGGAATGATATCCGAAAAATACTGCAACAATACCGGCATACTTTCGCAGGGGAATATTATGCCCGAAAAAATCATTGTCGGCATTGTAAGCCCCATACCCGATATGAGCAATGCTGTACGCTGGGTTGATGAAATCACAGAAATCAGCAAGCCGAGACTCAACGATGCCAATATAAATATCAATGAGACAAAACATAGCAACAAAATGCTTCCACGGATAGGGACATCCATCACAAAACGTGAAAGAAGCAGAATGGTAAGCAGATTCACAGAGGACAAGAACAAATACGGAATGGCCTTGCTCACAATAATCCACAAAGGCTTCACCGGTGAAACCAACAACAGCTCCATGGTCCCGAATTCTTTCTCTTTCACAATGGAAATGGCTGTCATCATGGAACAGATTAACATCAAAATCAGTCCCATCACACCCGGTACAAAATTATAGGATGACAATACACCGGGATTATACATATACTGAATGGTAGGGGTCATGCCGGCAGTTTCATTCTCGCCCACATATTTTAAACTGATGTCATTCTGCTCGTCATTCAATACGCCAACCACATAATTCACTATCATTTGTGCGGAATTAGGGTCAGACCCATCACCTATCACACGTACCGAAGCCATTCCCTGCTTATGCAGACGCTCATCAAAATTCCGCTCAAAACATACTGCCACATCCGCTTGCCCCTTCTTGAACCGAGCATGAATATCTTCTACCGAACGATAGACTTTCATTACCTGCAAATAGTCGTTATGTTCTATCCGCTCCATGATACGGCGAACAGATGGGTCCTGCACATCACCAACAATGTCAACACGGGCGTTGTTGATTTCCGTGCTGATGGCAAACCCAAACAACACAATCTGTACTATAGGCATAATCAGCACTATCAGCATGGTACGCTTATCGCGGAAAATATGTCTGAACTCCTTTTTTACAAACGAACCGAACTCCTTCATATGCACCTCCTATTCCTTGCGCTGTGCCTTCACAGCCAATTGTCTAAACACACTGTCCATATCCGTTGCATGATAACGTTGCTTCAAGGCGGCGGGTGAATCCAAATCGGCAATGACACCATCCACCATAATGGAAACGCGGTCACAATATTCCGCCTCATCCATATAATGTGTCGTTACAAAAATAGTAGTACCCTGTTCTGCTGTAGCATAAATCATTTCCCAAAACATACGTCGGGTTTCCGGGTCAACGCCACCCGTCGGCTCATCCAAAAACACAATGCTGGGCTCATGTATCAAGGCGATACTGAAAGCCAGTTTCTGTTTCCAGCCCAAAGGCAACCGGCCTACCAGCTCGTTGCGCAGATTCTCCATTTGCAGGTAACGCAACATAGCCTCACTTTTTGCCCGTATTGTTGATGAGGACAAACCATAGATACCTCCAAACAGACGGATATTTTCCCATACCTTCAAGTCGGGATAGAGCGAAAAACGTTGGCTCATGTATCCGATATTGCGTTTTATCTTTTCCTGCTCCCGGTTGATGTCATAACCATTCACCTTTCCCTCACCGGAAGTCGGGCGGCTCAATCCACACAATATCTTCATGGCCGTTGTCTTGCCTGCACCGTTCGCTCCTAAGAAACCAAATATTTCACCCTTATGCACTTCAAAACTAATATGGTCCACCGCAGTGAAATGTCCGAACTTCTTGGTCAGATTCCGTACCTCAATCACATTTTCATTTTCCATTGTTTCCTCCTTTTGCCAATTGCATGAAACAATCTTCAATTCCTGGCTTTATCTCTCTCACCACACAATCCATAAATCCTGCCGCTTCAATTTTCTTTTTCAAATCATCTGCATTCGTCAAGGCCGTATCTATGGCGGCATGATGCTCTGCTCCAAATGCGAAACAACTCAACACTCCAGAACACCCTCTCACAAATTTCAGCAAAGGATAGATGGGATGCCCCGCTATTCCCAACAAGGTATAAGGATATTTCTCCACTATCTGTTGCGGTGTACCGTTGTCTATTATCCGACCTTGCTGAATCAATGCTATCCGGTCGCAACGTGCTGCCTCATCCATATAGGGTGTCGATACAAATATGGTAACCCCTCCGGAACGGATACGGTAAAGCATCGACCAAAATTCTTTGCGGCTTACCGCATCCACTCCTGTCGTCGGTTCATCAAGAAACAGGACAGACGGTTTATGTACCAAAACACAGCACAAGGCCAACTTTTGTTTCATTCCTCCCGACAGTTTACCGGCTTTCCGTTCCTTGAATGGTTCTATCTGAGAATATATCTCCTTGATGCTGTCATAATTGGCCTGTATGGTGGTTCCAAATATAGTGGCAAAGAAGTCAAGATTTTCTTCCACGCTCAAATCCTGATAAAGCGAAAATCTGCCCGGCATATATCCGATTCTCTTCCGTATCTCCATATAATCCTTCACTACATCAAACCCCTCAATGCTGGCACTACCACTATCGGGCAAAAGCAGACTGGTCAATATGCGGAACAACGTACTCTTACCGGCACCATCCGGTCCGATAAGACCAAATATTTCACCTTGCTCCACCTGCAACGAAATGTGGCTCAACGCCTGACAATCGCCATAGCGCTTACTCACATCGTTTACATCTATTGCAACCATAGCATTCAGTCTAAATGGATATATGCATACATACCTAATTTCAAGTAGCCATCGTTCTCAACGGTTACTTTGGTGGCATAGACCAAATCGGCCCGCTCGTCCTTGGTCTGTATGTTTTTGGGTGTAAATTCCGCCTCATCGGAAATCCAAGTCATCTTACCCTCGTAACTGCGAGGTTGCGCACTGCCGTCTTCCACCACCACACGCACTGCATCGCCCACTTTCACATCAGCCAATTGTGCTGTCGTCAAATAAGCTCTCACATACACGCGACCCATATCTGCCATTTTAAACAAAGATTTCCCTGTGG
Organism: Candidatus Gallipaludibacter merdavium; assembly: GCA_017694875.1. Classification (GTDB taxonomy): domain Bacteria; phylum Bacteroidota; class Bacteroidia; order Bacteroidales; family Paludibacteraceae; genus Gallipaludibacter; species Gallipaludibacter merdavium. Next base: position 36,644 of record JADIMG010000052.1, on the reverse strand, counting down.
TCACCATCTCACCGGCTTCTGCATACTTGGTCAATACGGTGCCGCTTATCGGAGCAACAATCCGACATTTGGCCAATTGGTCAGAACGTTGTGCTATCTGTACATCGTACACGGCCATTTCTTCCCGTACACCGGCATTGCTTTTCTCATAGGTCTGCCGTTGTGCCGCTATCTCACTTTCCGTTACAGCTATCTGCGACTCGATGTCATCCACCTGCTTTTGCGTGCCTGCATCTTTCGCCAACAGGGCTTTGAAACGTTCGCGGTCTTTTTTCAGATTGGAAAGCCTATCATATTGCGACGCCAACTGCTGCCGGATGTCAACTATCCTGCTTTCTGCATTCACCTTGCGCCCTTCCAATTCCTTTTTCTGCAAATAGGTTTGTACAGAATCAATGTTTCCCACGCAGGTGCCTTTGGCTAACTGGTCACCTTCCTCCACATCCATACGCATTATTTTACCATTGCTTTCTGCCGAAACGACTACCTCCGTTGCCTCTATCTGACCGCAGGCATCAAAATCACGTGAACGCTCATGGCAAGCCGTACAACACAACATGACCACACTGCATAGCACACTTATCCATTTACTGATTTTCATAACGATAACCTCCTGTTTGTTTATAATTATTTTCCCATACTGTCTTTCAATTGGCAAACCGCCATCCATAATTGTATTTCATGCACGGCCTCCGCCAAACGTGCGTCATGCTCATCATCTATCATGTCCATCAACTCCGTCATCTTTATCACTCCATTGGCATATTGCTCCTCACCCGTAGTACGGATAGACGACCGCAAGCGGACAATTTCCTTGTCCTGTTCCAATATCTGTTGAGCCTTTTTTATATTGTTCACCTGCTCTATGATATCCAACGTGGTATTAAATACAAAAGTCTCACGTGCTACCTCCACATTCCGCTGTTGGGTAGCAATTTTACGTATATCGTTTTGTCGGGTGTACAAGGCACCAAAATTCCATTGCATCCGTATGCCGGCTACATAATAGGGAGCAAACTCATTCTTCAGCATGTTCAATCCCGGCCGTCCGATACCACCCTGCAATGAGAGATTAAACTTTGGGGATATGTTGCTTTGCAGACTCTGCCGTTGTGCCTGACTCTGCTGCAATTGTGCGTCATACAATGCCAACTCAGGACGTTGTATTTGAATGGAATCAAGATTGATTTCGCTATTCGGTTCAATAAAAGCGGCATCCGACATATCCTTCCCTGTCAGTTTGCCCAACATCGTCACGTAGGCCATCCGATTGGCACGAAGTTCCACTGCTTTCTGCTGGCAATTCAGCAAATTTACCTCCACCATATCAAAATCCGACTGATAAGCCATACCGCTTTCCATCAAGGCTTTTACTTCTTTCCGGTTGCGCTGCAAACTCTCTTCCAACAATCTGTTTTGTTCCAACTGTTTGTCAATGAGCAAAATGCCAAGATAGACATTCTCCACCCTACTCCGCAAGGCGTAAAGCGATACGTCCAACTGTTTGCGTTGCACCTCCGCATTGGCTTTAATCAGGCGTTTTTGGCTTGAAGAGCTTCCACCATCCCAAATGGACTGTGTCACTTCACCCACCAGACTATATTGGTCGTGCGGCAAGTTGAAGTTGAAATCATACCCAGGTATTTCAAAAGGCATCTCCACAACATCGGATTGATAGGACGCTTTACCCGTTATATTCAACTGGGGCACCCATTGCAGGTTCACATTACCGACATCATATTTTTCTGCCTCATCAATAAGGCTCTGTTCCTGTATCTGCGGATAATTTTCCCGTGCCATACTTACGCACTCTTCCAATGTCACCTGCGCCGAAGTAACAGCTACCAGTCCGCAAACCGACCAAAACGTTAACAACAATCGTTTCATAATTCTTTCTTATTTAAATTTGCCCGTAACAACAACTATGTTTAACAGCGCTGTTAATTCAAACAGCAAAAAAAGAGCATTTAACAGCCCTTCCTAATTTGATTTACATCATGCTTCTGTTTCCAAATGCGCATACAATCGGTAATGCAAAGTACGTATGATTTCCTCCTTACGTCTTTCCAACAACTCATCAATAGCAGCCTCATTTATCTTTATCACGTTTTCCACAAAAGGCAATAGCAAAAACGTTGAAATCGTCATGCCTGCCACCTGAAATATGATTTGCTCATAACTGATTGGATTGCAACGTCCTGCGGCTATCTCACTCTCCAACATTTTCTGATGACTGGCTGAAACATGAGAAAGCATATCTACTACATTTTCTTTATAGCGCAGCAACAATTCCGGATTTTGCTTGACCACATCATAAAGCAAGCCCAATAACTGTTTATGTTGCTTGAAAAAATCGAACAGCACAGAAACTCCTCCGCTGAACGTTACCCAAAAGGAAGTACCCAACACCATCGTATTGCGCTGATAAGCAAAGAGCTCCCCCAGATTCTTGTCCAGCACCTTCAGAAATATCTGCTCTTTTGTCCGGAAATAATAATGCAGCATTGCATGCGTTACTCCCGCTCGCTGGGCAATTTTTGTAGTCGTAGCCAATTTATAGCCCTTATCCAAAAACTCCTCTTCGGCAGCTCGCATGATTGCTTCTTCTGTATTACGCTTATCCATAGAAACTTACCTTTAATAACAAAACGGTTTAACAGCGCTGTTAATACACTGCAAAACTAAACAAGAGGAGAATAACAAGCAAATACGACAACACATTTTAATCTTTTGCAAGCATCATAAAACATTCACCTACCCTCCTGCACTAACAGACCTAATATACAATACCCACATAAAAAAGGAGGTCTCTCACAAGAAAGACCTCCATATATTTGTTTGTCAGACTATTATTAAATAGTTCCGCTCACCAGAATAAGGGTCAGCAAAGCCAAAATTGCATAGAATTCAGGGAATGCAGCCATAATCATTGTACCGGCAGTTACATTGTGTCCTGAACCAGTTGCGGCAATACCGTTGGCACAAACTTGTCCTTGACGGATAGCAGAGAACAGACCGACAAAACCAAGAGCCAATCCTACACCCAAGATAGCAGCACTCTGCAATGCTGTCATTTCAGGAGTCAAAAATCCTTGTACCATGAAGTATCCAACGAATCCGTAGATACCCTGTGTGGATGGAAGAGCAGACAACAAAATGTATGTACCCATTGCATCTGGACGTTTTTTAAGGGCACCTACAACTGCATTACCACATATGGTCAAGCCGTAAGCACTACCAATACCTGTTAAACCAACCATGAGGGCTACACCCACATAGGCTAAAATCAAATTGTAATCCATAATTATTCAATTAAATTTGGTCGTTAATAATATAGTTATTTTTTTATTCTTGTTCTGTTGTTTGTTTGGAGAAAGGATGATAAGCCTTGCCACCGCCTTCAAATCCTGCATTCTTGTAAAATTCCACGAAGGTCAAACGCAAAGGGTGTACCACCGAACTGATAATACAAAGCATGAAGTTCAAGCCATGTCCGATAAGCAATATAAGCAGCATCGGCAACCAACCGATATAGGCAGGCATTCCAGATGATAGGTCCAATGCCAATTGATTGAACACGTTACCCAAAATACCACCAGCCAGACCTAAGGCAAACAGACGGATGTATGACAAGACATCACCCAGCAGTCCGCTGACCATACCATAAGTACCCCATAATCCGGAACCGAAATTGACAAAGATGTTCTTTCCCGGTGAATTATAAAAGAGGATGAACACACCACAGATTCCAGCCAGCACATAGAGCACATTCAATGCCGTTTTTGAAAGTTCCACTCCCGCAACGGGCAACAGGAACATCAGAATCAGGCATACGAGGCCTACCAGCCATGCCAATGTGGAAACAGCATACTTAAAGCCGTGCTGAATGGTAATTTTCACCACATTGAAACCCATAGCAAAAAGAATCTGGAAAACACCTATCGTTATGGCAAACACCATCAACGGGTCATAACCGTCCAACTTCTCGGCATAATTGGTGGATGTCACAAACAAGTGTTTTACATTAGCCAACCAGGGCCATGGCGCCTCATCCAATTTGATTCCGAACACCATACCGGTAAGGATACCCACCACCAAAGTGGCAAGTCCCAAGAACTGACACAATGTGGCTACGCTCTTGAACTTCGGCATCTTGTATTTGGCGATGGTTGCAGCTACCAATATGAGCAGCCCATAACCGCCATCACCCATACATAAGCCAAAGAACAGCATGAAGAAAGGAGCAAAAAAGGCCGTCGGGTCCAATTCGTCATACTTCGGCAAAGCATACAGTTTGGTAATCGGCTCAAACAGACGGGCAAACCAATTGTTCTTCAACTTAACCGGAATATCAGCATCGGTAATATCGGGATTCTCCTTTTGGAAATAAATGTGTTCTGCCTCCAAAAGTGCAATCAAATCCTTTTCCGTATCAACAGGGCAATAGCCTTCCAAAAGCATCACCTTGTTGTCAGCCTCGGCTGTTGTATTGAGCAACACCTTGTCAAATACGATTCCGTTACGGATATCAGCAAGGAATTTCTTCAGATTGTTCAGATTGGCTACCGTCCATGCCTGCATTTTTCCTTGTTGAGCCACCAGCAGGCCTTTCAGGTTCTGCATGTCCTGCTCAAGTTGCATTTGGTTGTGCTCGTTGAGCGTAACCACATCGGCATCCAACTCAACGGGTTGCTTGTTCACCGTTACAAAATACAGGGTTGAGCCATTGTCAGCAACGACAAAAGCATTTTTCTCTGTTTCCCATTCCTGATTGAAACGTGCTTTCCCTATAGAAAAGAACTGCAATACAAAACCTTCATCTGCCAGTCTGTGCAACAGATCCGTACTGTAATTACCCCAAACCGCCATACGGTCGGCTTCCTTCTGGGTGCGGTCCAATGCAGTTTCTATACGGAGCGCCTCTTCCTTCATTTCGACAAACTCATTGACAAGTTGTGCACCATCAAACTGTTCTTCTTGTGGGAGCGGCTGCATATCAGGAGTCAGCAAAGCAAATGCCTCACCAATCGTCTTGTCCACTTGCGCAGCCAGCTGAAGCTTGTCGCGCAAGGCATCGTTTTCAGTGTTACCCTCCGGTTTTTCCTTCACATGCAACACGCCTACCTCCTGCAACTTGTGCAAAAAGTCATTGTATTGTTTGTGAAATACCAGAAAGGTATATTTATGCATTTTCTCTATCATACGCGTTAGCTTTATTCGTTGACACACTCGGCAGCTTGCGCTTCACGTTCGCGCTTTGCCTTGACTATTTTCTGTGAAGACTTGGAAAGGTTTTCTTCGTCTTCCATAAAGCGTTTGATTTTGCGTATTGCGTCTTCATAACCCGGAATCTGCACCTTTTCAAAGAGGTTCACCTTTTGGGTGGTCTTCTTTCGCGCATATTCGAGCAAACGCAATTTCTCTGCACAAAACTCAGCTTCTATGCCCACTTGTGCCAAATCTTTCAATTGCTTGAAACCATCGGCATACCATTTCGGAGTATTGAAAAGACTGAAAGGCTTTGTGGTGTATTCCACTTCCTTCAAAACAGGAATTCTTACACCGGCGACTTTTTTCACCTCCATTTTCACGTCTTTTACACTAAGCAGGGACGTATCAAATTCTCCCCATAATGCCAGCATGCGTTCATAGGCGGCAATCTGCTGCTCCACCTGGGCATTCAATTGCTTGATTTCGTCTTTCGAACGCTTAACTTCCAGGCGCAAAGCACTCTCTTTACTCTTGATGGTCGGCAATGTGCGCACACGCATCTTCAGATTCTTTTCCAGCATCTGAAGCGATGTTTTGTTATATTGAAATGTTATTGCCATAATCCATTCGTTTTAAAAGTGACTTGCCTTATGCGTTGGCATTCCAGTATTTGTCTACCAAATTCTGCTTGATATTGACCTCTTCCGGTTTGAAATGTTTGGCAAACAGGCTCCATGCCACATCCAACATCTGTGTAGTATCAATGTTTACGTCAATTGCCAACAGTTTTTCGGAATAGTCTTTGGCAAAAGCCAAGCAACGTTCGTCATAGTTGGTCAGGTCAAAACCGTTTTCCAGTTTGGTCTTTGCATTGGCCGCATCGGCATACAGACGTACAGCGGCATTCATCACCTGAGGATGGTCCTCACGGGTTTTCTTACCAGCCACCAACTGTTTCAAACGTGACAACGAACGGAACGGGTCAACGATTACCTTACCGATATCACTGTCACGGCGCAAGAACAACTGTCCTTCGGTGATGTAACCGGTATTATCAGGAATAGCGTGCGTAATATCACCACCCGACAAAGTAGTTACGGCAATAATTGTAATGGAACCGCCTGCCGGGAACTGCACAGCCTTTTCGTAGATTTTAGCCAAGTCAGAATACAAGGAACCAGGCATAGAGTCCTTAGATGGAATCTGGTCCATACGGTTGGACACAATCGCCAAGGCATCAGCATAAGAGGTCATATCCGTAAGCAATACCAATACCTTCTGGTTTTTCTCAACAGCAAAATATTCAGCCGAAGTCAAAGCCATATCAGGAATAAGCAGACGTTCTACAGGAGGATTCTCGGTGGTATTTACAAATGATACAATTCTATCGAGCACACCTGCATTGTTGAACACATTCTTGAAATAAAGGTAATCGTCATTGGTCAGACCCATACCGCCAAGAATAATCTTGTCGGCTTTGGCACGGAGAGCCACATTGGCCATTACCTGGTTGTAAGGCTGGTCAGGGTCGGCAAAGAACGGAATCTTTTGACCAGATACCAAGGTATTGTTCAAGTCAATACCGGCAATACCGGTTGCAATCAATTCAGACGGCTGTTTACGTCTTACAGGGTTAACGGAAGGTCCGCCAATCTCCACTTCCTCGCCTTCAATTTCAGGACCGCCGTCAATGGGGTCACCAAAGGCATTGAAGAATCGTCCTGCCAATTGGTCGCTCACTTTGAGTGAAGGAGCTTTGCCCATAAATATCACTTCTGCATCGGTAGGAATACCTTCTGTTCCTTCAAAAACCTGCAGGGTAACCTCATTGCCCATGATACGTACTACCTGGGCCAATTTCCCATTCACCGTTGCCAACTCATCGTTACCTACATTGGTTGCTTTCAACGAACAAGTAGCCTTCGTAATCTGGGTGATTTTTGTATAGATTTTTTGAAATGCTTTTGTTGCCATATATCGTAATCTTTTCTTATTCCTTAATTTGTTTTTCGGCCAACAACTCATTCAGTTTGGTTTGATATTGTTCAAACTGTTCTGAATGGAATTCACTATAGTTCATTTGCTTGCAGATATTGATTACTTTCTTGAAATAGTCATTGACATCCAAGAAGTTGTTGAAATCATAATCATGCTTGCAGATATCCATCACCAGGTCCAACATGTATTTCTGGCGTTCCAACGGACATACGGAGTCCACCTTGTCAAAGGCATCCTGCTGCAGGATAACAAAGTCGATAACTTCTGACTTCCAGAAAGTTTCATGATAGTCAACAGGTACACCGTCGTCACCCAAGATGTTGATTTGTTCCTGCACTTCCTTACCTCTCTGAAGAAGTGTTTTCATATCGTTGACCATCTTGGTCCAATCGGGAGAGATACGTTTGGAAATATATTCTTCAAACTCAGGATATTCAATATATTTGGAATAACTTTCAATCGGGTTCACAGCCGGATAACGTTTACGGTCGGCACGGTTCTGTTCCAACGCATAGAAGCAACGGGCTGCTTTTTTGGTTCCTTCGGTCACTGGTTCCTTCAAGTTACCACCTGCAGGAGAAACAGTTCCGATAAAGGTAATGGAACCTGTTTTGCCGTTCTTCAGATAAACATACCCTGCACGGCTGTAGAAAGTACCGATAATGGCGGAAAGGTCCATTGGGAACGCATCCTGTCCTGGCAATTCCTCCATACGGTTACTCATTTCACGCAAGGCCTGTGCCCAACGGGAAGTAGAGTCAGCCATCAGCAACACTTTCAATCCCATAGCACGATAATATTCTGCAATGGTCATGGCCGTATAAACGGAGGCCTCACGGCTTGCAACAGGCATGTTGGACGTATTGGCAATAATGATGGTACGTTCCATCAGTTTGCGACCCGTGTGAGGGTCTTCCAATTCAGGAAATTCCACGAAAATTTCCACCACCTCATTGGCACGTTCACCACAAGCAGCCATAATCACGATATCGGCATCCGCCTGTTTGGAGATGGCGTGCTGAAGCACTGTTTTACCCGTTCCGAACGGACCAGGAATAAATCCTGTACCTCCTTCCACAATCGGGTTGGCCGTATCTATGGTACGTACGCCCGTTTCCAACAAACGGAAAGGTCTTGGTTTTTCCTTATGTACATTGATGGCTTTCTTTACCGGCCATTTCTGAATCATCGTTACATTGTGTTCCTTGCCGTCTTCATCGACCAGCACAGCCACTACATCTTCAATCTTATAATCGCCTTCCTTAACGATGGACTTGATGGTATATTCACCTTCAAAAACAAAGGGAACCATGATTTTGTGTGGTTGGTGGTTTTCGTCCACCTCACCCAACCATGATGCGGCTTCCACCTTGTCACCAACCTTTGCCAAAGGTACAAAATGCCATAAACGTTCCTTATCCAACGGGAAATTATACTCTCCACGTTTCAAGAACACACCGGTCAGCTTGTCCAAATCGTTCTGAAGACCATCGTAATTTCGGCTCAACAATCCTGGTCCAAGCGTTACTTCCAACATGTGCCCGGTAAATTCAACGTTATTGCCCACCTTCAATCCTCGGGTGCTCTCAAAAACCTGTACGAAGACATTGTCGTTTAACACCTTCAGGACCTCGGCCATTAGCCTTGTTTCACCAATACTGATGTAGCAGATTTCATTCTGTGCTACAGGTCCATCCACACCCACCGTTACCAGGTTGGAGATGATACCTTTTACTTTTCCTTTTGTTGCCATATAAATGGATTATTATATTATTCTTTTTTACTTTTCTATCATTCTATTCCAATATTCTGGATGGTGGCAATTGTTTTTTTCAACGCTCCCCATATCCGATAAGCAAGACGTGCATCATTGATGCTAATTCCAAAATTACCGCTCTCTATTCCTTGATTGACTTGAGGAGCACAAATTACACTGTCCTCAAAAACAAAAGCAATTTGTTTTCCTATAACCTTGCAGGTAGCATCATAAAAATCAACCGTTGCATCTTCTGTAAGACAGCCTGCAATATAGTAAATCATCTCACCATCTCCTCTTGCCATGGAATCCAATCTCACCTCTTTAAAATCATTCACTTCTGCGATTGGACGAAACGAAGGAATACCATTGTCTGACAAATGATACCAACCATCCGGACGATGACTATCACATGCCACAAACAGCAGAATCAGCAAGGCATATTGAAAAAAGCATTTCATTTCTTTACCTATCAAATACGATGCCTCCACATTACTCCGCCATGCCAATCAATCGAACTTCACTTCTTTTCGGAAGTTGTCCATCAACTGACGGAAAACAGTTTTTCCCTTTTCAGTTGTCAAATCTTCCCATCTGTGTATCAACTCAGATTTCAGCCAGAAAGCCCAAATGCGTTCAGCCGAGAAGAAATGGAAAAACGTATGATCTTCCAACCAGTTCCACCGCAAAGCATCCAAGCGTTTTTCACGCTCATACAAATCGGTCATTTCTGCTATACGCAACACTTCTTCCATCTGGTCAAACGTGCCCCCCAATCCGAAATCACGCGCTCCGCTGGTACGCAAAGCCTCCGCTATTTCATTGGAGCCCAGCACCGCTGTCTTAATGTCGAAGCCAAACTTACGGCACATAAGCGCAGCCAACACATTGTTTAAATTAAGGTTGAATTCAAACCAATCAGACAGAAAACGGTTGCCACACTTCATTCCATAAGAATAATATCCTACAGCCAACTGGTCCTCCGGCAACACATTTTCGGGGAAGCCCATTGTATATTGTGCATAAAACTGCTGGATATAGGGCATGAGACGTTTATCCGCAACCGAATCGCTCTCATTCATCAGAGATACCAACTCTTCCCAGTCATTAGAAGAAAGATTGCCCAATGGATTGAGTTGGGCATTATTGTCTTTAAGATATGCCAAGAAATTCTCATTGTCATATTTCAGCAATAACAAGCTGAAAAGGTTTGCATCGGCATCCGACAAATTTTCTTTGATTTCCTCGGCCATTTCAACCATGGGAGAAACCTTTGCGTCTGATAATTGGATATCGGGCAAACCAGAAACCAAATAATAATATTTCATTGCTTACTTATTTAAAATCAAATAAGGCTATGCCTTCCACAAAGGCAAGCCATCTTATTTATTTTCTGCACCAAACAACATCTCTATCAACTTAGGACGCAGGAATTCCTTGAAATAGGCCTCAAACTCAGCATCCCCAAAAGTTATCTTATAGGCGCCGCTGGCTGGAGTAATGGCAAAATCGGTCTTCAAGCCTTTCACTTCGGTAATCTTCAAACCTTTTTCCAGCAAACCTTTGACATTGGCCTCAAAATAATCGGTAAGTGCCTTGGCATCCTTAGCCTGAATTTCCACACTTCCATCGTGAATCCACTCATCCACTACCTTTGCAATGATGGTCTGCATGAATTTGCCATCTGCATTGGCTGCCTTAACTGATGTGTTCACGATTTCTCCACAAATCAGATTGGTCACTTCGGTCTTTAAGGCATTCAATGACTGCTGTGCAAACAGTTTCAACTCCGATTGGGTGTTCTGTTTCAATTCTTCAGCTGTTTTCTTCGCACCTGCCACAATCGATTCTGCCTCACTTTTGGCTTTTGCCAAAATCTGTTCTGCCTGGTCCTTTGCATTGGCAACTATCTGGGTAGCCTCTTGATTTCCTTTTTCAACACCTTCAGCATAAATCTTTTCGGTGAGTTCTTGCAATGTTGTACTCATATGTTTCGTAGTTTTATATTTATTTTTCTCGTTATTTCATGATGCAATCTTTATTCCAAAATGGCATTATTGCTGTGAAAAATCCATTTTATTTAACTTGCCTTTCCACATATCAGAAAAGACTTGTGTACGGGTGCGTCCGCCAAACAGATAAATACTGGTACCATACACAAAAGCCGACTGATTGGTTCTCACTGCATAGGTATCAGGCAATTTATTGAGCGTCGTGTCCGGAGTAGCCCAATGCAATCCTTCATCATACGATTCCAATACAGGACCTTCAAACAACTGGTTGTTTGCATCAACGCCTCCAAACATCAACAACCTATCCGCATAATAAACCACAGCAGCCCCCGACAAACTTCCAAATTCGGGCTGTTCAACGGAATAATCCACCCACAAACTACCGTCTTCCGTACACCAGCGCGTGTTGCACACAACGCCCTCGGCCGTTATTCCACCCATCACCATAGCCTTGGCTTTACCCGTACGTGATTCAAAGGTAAAGGCGGCATAATCTGACATCGGGAATTTTTCCGGCAACGCAACACCCTCCATCCAGGTTTGGGCATCACGGCTTCCGGCAAACGTTATTGCGCCCGTCTGCACATTCCTTACTACCGCCCACAATTCATCATTGAACACATACAACAGATTGACAAATTCATAATCGGAATGACTTGTTTCATTCCAAACGGAAGCATTATCCGATGCATACAACTTACCGGCAGAAGCCACATAAAACTTGCCATTGAAGACAAGCGCCTGACGGAAATCCATATTTTGCGGCAGGCCTTCAACAGCATGCGCCTGCCATTGCGAGGCATCTTCGGAAACATACAAATAGTTCTTGAGCCCACTGCTCACCAACACATAAAAAGCCCCATCTTTCTGCAAGGCCTTTTGTGAGCTTCCTTCATGCTGATAGACCGCCTCACACAATTGGGTCCATACAAACAACTCAGGCTCTACTTGATGTACATTGACATAAATATCATATTCCTTGAAATGGATTCCGTCTGAAGCATAGTTGATCAATTTCACCGGTTGCACGGTAAAATCCACCGTATCATTTCCAGTCAAATACATCGTATCACCATCTACAATCAATGCTGCACCCGCTGTGCTCGCAAACGTAAACGATGGGAACACACTGTCTATCCTTGTCTGATAGGGAAGCGAATCCTTATTGTAAATCAAATTATTGTCATTGTCTATAATAAATTCAGCTTCATCCAAATGAGGGATGCTGTCATTCTCGTCAAACTTCAAAGACAAAACGGTAGCATTGTCCGATGTTTCCACCGTCGTATATTCCTTATTCAAACAACTGTTCAACACAAACAGCGCACATAACATTCCGATTGCCGCTCTAAGGCCAAGCCTATGTTTTTTACTTATTTCCATGTGTTTTTGGGGGTTATTTCAACCTGCAAATTTACATATTTTATTACGCCTGCATCATGAAACGACCTTTCTATTTATCGTTTTTTAGCATAAACTTCCGTTGAAAATCAGCACTTCACTCTATAATCTGAAAGTCATCCGCATCTTTCCATATCGGAAACTTTTCCCGCCCCCTGTGCAATCCGTCCATATCCATCTCGCCGGACTTCACAGCTTCTTCATTATCTTCAAAACAAACAACCTTGTTGCCTCTATAATCAATTAAGGCGGAATGACCGTTATAATGCAAATTCCGTCCATCATCGCCCACTCTGTTTACAGCACATACATAGGCCTGGTTTTCAACTGCACGGGCAGCCAACAAGATGTCCCAATCCCTTATACGCTGCTCTGGCCAATTAGCCACATAGACCAAAACATCATAGGCATTGTCCACATTGCGGGTCCACACCGGGAAACGCAAATCATAGCACACCAGCACGCAGAATCGGACACCTTTATAATTGACAATCAAGCGTCTGTCACCCGAGGAAAGATACTGATGCTCTCCACCCATCGAAAAAAGATGGCGTTTATCCGCATAGGAACATGTTCCATCAGGTTTAACAAAAAAAGCCCGGTTGTAAATGCGGGCATCTTCTTTGGCCATAAAACTGCCGACCAAGGCAAAACCATAATTGCAACTCCATTCTTTCAGCTTCTGAACGGTAGAGCCTTGCATATCTTCTGCCAGATACATGTCATCCGTACAGAAACCGGTTGTGAACATTTCCGGCAGCACCACCACATCGGTCTTGCCGGCCAATGGCGCAAGGCGTTGTTCCCACACGGTAAGATTTTCCCGTATATCGGCCCATACCAGGGGATATTGCATCAAAGAGATTCTCATATAAGTGTCTTTTGTTCTGTAATCACTCCGTTTTCCACATAAAAGATGCTGGCCGTTTGGGCAATCTGGGTCAGAATCTCATCTAAATGTTCCCGATTGGTATCAGTAATGAAAATCTGTCCAAAACGCTCACTACCCACCAACTCTACAATGCGGCGCACACGCGATGCATCCAGCTTGTCAAAAATATCATCCAACAACAAAAGAGGCTGCACACCATGCGTCTGGGAAAGAAATTCAAACTGTGCCAGCTTCAAGGCAATCAGATAGGTTTTGTTCTGCCCTTGCGAACCTACCCGCTTAATGGGATAATCACCCAGTTTCATTTCAAAATCATCCTTGTGAATGCCTTGTGTGGTATAGCCTAAAATCAAATCCCGTTCACGCGTACGGGCCAAAGCTGCCGTCAATTCACGGTCGTGCAATTGGGACAAGTAGCTCAACGAAACAAGCTCCTTGTCTTCCGATATATAACGGTAATATTGCTGGAAAATCGGTTCAAACTTGGTGATAAACTGAACACGGGCGTTATAGATATAGACCGCATGGACAGCCATTTGTTCCTCAATCACTTGAAAATAGGTCTCTTCCGGCAACTGTTCCAATTTCAAAAGTGCATTGCGCTGCTTCAACAAATTGGCATAATCCAGCAAATGATGAAGATAGGTCCTGTCATATTGGGAAATGACACCATCGACAAACCTCCGACGCTCTTCACTACCGGCCTCTATTAGTTCCGAATCATTGGGCGACACAAACACCAGCGGCAACAGACCGATATGGTCGGATATACGGGTATATTCCTTTTTATTGCGCTTGAACTGCTTTTTCTGCCTGCGCTTAACCCCACAGAAAATATGCTCCTCCACACCCTTCATGCGGTAATGGCCCTGCAACACGAAGAAGTCTGAGTTGTGCTCTATATTCTGAGAATCGATAACGTTAAAATGACTTTTGCAAAAGGACAAATAATAAATGGCATCGAGCACATTTGTTTTGCCCATGCCATTATTACCTATAAAACAATTGATATTCGAACAAAACCGGAGTTCTGCCTCACGAATGTTCTTATAGTTCAATATGGATAATGTTTCCAGCCGCATCTTTAGACTTCCACCCGAGCTATTAAATCTGTGCCTTCCTTGTCAAACACGATTTTGCGTGAAGTGTTATCGAAATCCAACAGCAAATCAGCCAACTTATCCTCTATGTAGTGCTGGATAGCCCGCTTCAACGGACGTGCTCCATATTGCACATCATATCCTTTTTCTGCCAGAAAATCCTTGGCGGCTTCCGTCAACACAACCTCATAGCCCAACTCCTTCGTACGTTTCAACACACCGGCCAATTCCAAATCCACTATCTGACGGATGGAAATCTTGGACAACTGGTCAAACGTAACGATTTCATCCAGACGATTCAGGAATTCAGGGGCAAAAGTCTTCTCCAGTGATTTCTTGATAATAGCTTTCGCATGTTCCGAATTCATGTTATCGGGAGTGGATTCCGGCAAATTGAAGCCTATTCCACGACCGAAGTCCTTCAATTGTTTTGTGCCGACATTGGATGTCATGATAATGACCGTATTCTTGAAATCGACTTTCCGGCCCAGACTATCCGTCAAATGCCCTTCATCCAACACTTGCAGAAGCAGATTATACACATCCTGGTGCGCTTTTTCTATCTCGTCGAGCAAAATGATGGAATAAGGTTTACGTCTTACCTTCTCGGTCAACTGTCCACCTTCTTCATAACCTACGTATCCCGGAGGCGCTCCAATCAGACGCGACACGCTGAATTTTTCCATAAACTCACTCATATCCACCCGAATAAGCGCATCGGTCGAACCAAACATAAACTGCGCCAGGCTCTTTGCCAAATGCGTTTTACCCACACCTGTCGGTCCGAGGAAAAGGAACGAGCCAATCGGACGGTTCGGGTCTTTCAAACCAATACGGTTGCGCTGGATAGACTTTACCACCACATCAATCGCATTGTCCTGACCGATAACCTTCCCTTTCAGGTTGCCGCTCAACTGCTTCAAGCGAATTCCTTCCGCTTGTGCTATACGCTGAACAGGCACACCCGACATCAATGATACAACATCGGCAATGCGGTCTGCATCAACCGTTTCCGGATGTTCATGATTCTCATCTTCCCATTTCTTCATCTCATCATCCAATTCCTGTTTCAAGGTCTTGATTTCATCACGCAATGCTACGGCAATCTCATATTTCTGTTCGGAAAGAATCTGCGTCTTTTCCTGCTCTTTCGCTTCTATCAGTTTCTCAAGCTCTTCCACACGCGGCGGCACTCCAAACGAAGTGACATGCACACGTGCACCCGCCTCATCCAGGGCGTCAATCGCCTTATCAGGGAAACTTCTGTCTGTTATGTAGCGGTCAGTCAGACGCACACAAGCCTCCAATGCCTCCGGCGTATAACGCACATTATGGTGGTATTCATACCTGTCTTTGATGTTCTTCAAAATGGTGAGCGTATCTTCTACCGAAGTCGGCTCAACCAACACCTTCTGGAAACGGCGTTCCAAAGCGCCGTCTTTTTCTATACTGGAACGGTACTCATCCAATGTAGTCGAACCTACGCACTGCAATTCACCACGAGCCAAAGCCGGCTTCAATATATTGGCCGCATCCAACGAACCCGTCGAACTGCCAGCCCCCACTATCGTGTGGATTTCATCTATAAACAGGATGACATCTGGATTTTGCGACAATTCGTTCAATATTGCCTTGATACGTTCCTCAAACTGGCCACGGTATTTCGTACCAGCCACAACCGACGCTATATCCAATGACACGATACGCTTATTGTACAGTACACGTGACACACGTTTCTGAACAATACGCAAAGCCAAACCCTCCACGATAGCCGTTTTTCCAACGCCTGGTTCACCGATAAGGATTGGATTGTTTTTCTTTCTTCGGCTCAAAATCTGCACAATGCGTTCAATCTCTTTCTCACGACCCACAATAGGATCCAGACGGTTTTCTGCCGCAACCTTCGTCAGGTCCGTACCGAAATTGTCCAACACCGGAGTACCGCTCTTATTGGGAGCCGCATTAGCTGTCCGCGTATTCGAAGAAGTTGTACGCGAACTGGGCATCTCGTCTTCTTCCTCATCGTCGGTAAACATGGCCTGTACCGGTCTGACATCCTGCATCTGACTCAACTCGTTCTGCACACGGTCATACGTTACGCCACGACGGTTCAACTCAACAGCCGCAATACTATTGCCGTCACGCAGCAAAGCCAGCAGCAGATGTTCCGTATCCGCCTCAGCCGCCTTCATCTGACGGGCCTCCAGCTCCACCATATTTTTCACTCTCTCTGCTTGTTTGGTATAGGAAATGATATCGCCCGTCGGCTCCAGTCCCGTACGAATCTGTTCCTCAATCCTTTGCTTCAACTCCTGCACCTCTACGCCACAATCGTGAATGACCTTCATGGCCTTCCCTTCATTGAAACGCAACAAGCCCAACAGCATATGTTCGGGCGCGACACTGTCATTACCCAAACGCTCCGCCTCCTGTTTGCTAAACTGCAATGTTTTAAATAATGATTCTGTATATGTCATTTTTCTGTAATTTTCGTTTTTTGTCTGCCATCTTGACAGACCATTTAATAATACACTAAACTTTTCTTCTTCCCTAACGGGAAGCCACATAACAACACAACCAATTACCAATCAACAGATTGGCACAAGAGCGCCATCTCATCAACGGTTCTCTTGTCACATCATCTGACGGATAATAGTTATTTGGTATATGGATATGCAAACCCTTTGCCAAATCTCTCTGATATTCATGATGAAGTGTGTTTCGCGCATATTCCGCATGACCCGTCACAAAAATTCGCTTCCTTTCCTCATCTTCCACCATATATACCCCTGCCATAGCAGAAGTTGCCACTATCCGTAAATCCTTCACACACTCAATCTCATCGGCCCGCACTTCCGTGTAACGGCTGTGGGGGATATAGAACACATCGTCAAACCCCCATACAATTTTTGACTCCGGTACACGTAAAGTATGGGGAAACACCCCAAACATTTTCTCCGTAAAAGCATGTTTGTTTATCCCATAATAATGGTACAAGGCAGCCTGTGCTCCCCAGCACACACACAACATACTCCGCACATGAGTGGTTGCCCAATCCATCACCCGACACAATTCCTTCCAATAATCCACATCTTCAAACGGCAAATGCTCGACCGGAGCACCGGTGAGTATCATCCCGTCATATTCGTCAGCGGCAATTCCATCAAAATCCTTGTAAAAGGTTTCCACATGTTGCATGGGGGTATTCTTGGAAATATGCGATTTCATGTGCAAAAAATCAACGGAAATATCATAAGGGCTATGCACCAGCAAACGCAGGAAATCACGTTCCGCATCCCGCTTGACCGGCATCAGATTGACAATGAGAATGCGCAATGTACGGGACGCATCCTCCACCTTTCCACACAACAGCTCCCTTGCAATTCCCTCATCACACAGGTCTTCTACCACAGGAAAACCGTCAGGCAAAATCAATGACATAAAACAACCAAACCTTTCTTTTAGAAATACTTCAAATATATCCGTCTGTAATCAGACGTTTGCATAAATCCTTCAAAAAACTTTTCCAATGACACATGCAACTTGTGTGCCGACTTTGACACCACCCATCCGCAAGGCTGGTCAACGCCCAAGGACAAGTCAAAATACGTTTCCGGGAAAATACGTTTCCAGCAACGTGCGTCAAGTGACATACACATCGTGTAAGCAATATCACCCCGCTGCAACATACGCATCAAATCCTCTTCCGAACAAGACTTTACCACAAAACGGGGAATAGAATCGGCCAGCTCTTCTCCCAAAAAATCCAATCGCATTTCATAAGCTGAATTTTCCGGCATCACAACCAAGCGGTTTACCATCTCAAGCGGACTGCTCAACTTATCTTCCGCATCATGTTGCGCCAATTGCAAATGTGCATAATACAAGGGACCCACCGCCTCATATTTTCGCCTTATCGGCTCGGTAAGCGGAATGGTGGCCGCCACCACATGCCCCGCACCCTGTGCCAAACTTTTCAATTGGTTGTCCAAACCGTCCACAACCACCACTTCCAGCTCCAGCCCCATTGAATCGGCATAAGCCTTGACCATCTCATAATAAAATCCCATCGTATCCACCACATGATGGCTGCAAAAACCCATGTGGCTGTCATCCATAATCACGACCAAACGGCCCTCCTCCATAATCCGCGGCAAATCATCACTTCCCATCCCCCACCAGTCCACACACACCATACTGACAATCAATGCAACCGCCAAAGCACCGAGTATCACTTTCCGACGTTGCTGCTTTGTCATATTTTTCGATTCGTCCTGCATATACGACCATCTATCTTACAAGGATTTTATTGGTGCAAAGATACAGCTTTTTTCTCATACAGACCCATTGCCGCATTAGCTATTGTTAAAATCATTTTGTCACACATATTACCCATTTGCCAGCAAAACGTCAGAAAGCGGTTGCATAGACATTCCGCTGCGATAAAGCAGACTCTATGCAGACTTTACCCATTCCCTACGTGTCAGCCAAACCGACATTATCCTATCAAAATGCCATACCTTCCTACACCATCCACCCATGCTATCTCAATTCCCTCTCTATTCACAGACCGGCATCTCCCACAAAAAACTTTGCCAACAAAACAAAAAAAAAAAAAATGATTGTTTATTTGAGTTTATATATCAATACCTTTGCACATATAACATTATTTATTAACAAAATCATTATGAAACACAAGATTCTCACATTTGCCCTTGCCTTATTGACGGCAGCAAGTGCATGGGCACAAACATTCACCATTGGTGAACTCACCTACAACGTAACAGACCTGACCAACAAGGAAGTGGCAGTTAGCGATTGTGCCGAGACAGCAACCAACATCACTATTCCTACAGAAGTACTTTATAACAACGTTTATTATGATGTGACAAGCATTGGAGGATTTTCTTTTCAAAGTAATTCTGCACTTACACAAATCACCATACCTAATAGTATAAGATACATCGGAAGACAGGCATTTGAGAGATGCTCTAAACTTACAGAAATTGACATACCTAATAGCATAAGCAGCATTGGAAGCTATGCATTCCAGAGCTGCTCCGCACTCACACAAGTAACAATAGGCAACGGAGTAACAAGTATTGGTAAAGATGCCTTTGAGTCTTGTGCGGCACTTACTGCCGTGCATTATACTGGTGATATAGCCGGATGGTGCAGAATCAGTTTTTACAACTGCTACTCTAACCCACTATACTACACCAATAAGCTGTATATCAGCAATACTCTGATAACAGAATTAATTATTCCAGATGGTATTACAGAAATCAAAGATTATGCATTCTGTAATTGTTCTGCACTCACGCAAGTAACCATACCAAACAGTGTAACAAGTATTGGTTACAATGCCTTTTATTACTGTGCCAGCGTCACCAACGTAAACATAGGCCATGGTGTACAAAACATTGCTGCTTATGCTTTTCAAGGATGTTCATCACTTAAGCAAATCACAATCGGCAGCCATGTAATAAATTTTGGAGAGCAGGCTTTCACTGGTTGTTCCGCTCTTACAGCCGTTCACTATACAGGTGATATAACTGGATGGTGCAACATTTCTTTTGATTCAGATTCCTCCAATCCTTTATATTATGCCCGAAATTTGTATATAAACAACACATTGCTGACCGAATTGGTAATACCTGACAATATAAGTGAAATTAAAGATTATGCATTTTGTAATTGTGATGCAATCACACAAGTAACCATTCCCAACAGCGTAACAAGCATAGGAAGATTGGCCTTTTATGATTGTGATGGACTTACAGAAATCACAATACCCAATAATGTAACAAATATTGAATACCAAACCTTCTATAGCTGCTCTGCACTTATGCAAGTTACCATTGGTAGTGGAATAAAAAGTATAGAAGCAGATGCTTTTCGAAATTGTTCCGCACTCATGTCTGTACATTCCCAAGCCACAACAGCACCAACATTAGGTTCCTATGCCCTCAGCTACACTTCATTTGACCTCGTCTTTATTCCAGCCAACTCAACGGAATCCTATATTGAAAAATGGGGAAATGGATATACCTATATCGAAGAAGGCGGCGACACGGAATTAAGCGTACATGTGGAAACTCCGGGCGGCTTGGCTGCAGCTGTCATCGTAGCCGGCAGCACTCCCGCCAAAGTGACCCGTCTGAAAGTAACAGGAACATTGAACGACGATGATTTCGACATACTGAAAACCTATATGACCAAGCTGTATAGCCTCGACCTGTCGGGCATCACCAACACGACCTTGCCCAACAAGGCATTTCAGGACAAAGCCACACTGATTGACATCAAGTTGCCAGCCAACCTTACTGCTATTCCCGATTACGCTTTTGACGCATGCAAATTCACATCCATCGACATCCCCAACAGCGTCGTCAGCATAGGCAACAGCGCATTTTACGAATGTACCTCCTTAAAAGAAGTTTCCCTCTCCGAAAACCTAACCAGTATTGGCAGCAAAGCCTTTTACGGTTGCAGCGCATTGGGCAGCATTACCATCCCCGGAAGTGTTGTCAGCATAAAAGATCAGAGTTTTTCTGACTGCGACGCACTAAAGCAGGTAAACATTGAAGACATAGGCAATTGGTGCGCCATCACATTCAGCTCCGCAAGCGCCAATCCACTGTATTACGTAAACAACTTTTACGTGGACAACCAATTGGCAACTGACCTTGTCATTCCCGACAATGTTACGGCTGTCAGCAAATACGCTTTCACTAATGCCACCAACTTGGAGTCCGTCACTTTCGGCAGCCATGTGGAAAACATAGCTTACGATGCATTCCAGAACTGCACGAACATCAACAAGCTTACTTGTCTGAGCACCGAACCGCCAGTTGTAAGCGGCACAGCATTCACCACCATCAACCCCAAAATATGCCAGCTAGAAGTACCCGCTACCGCCGTTATGGACTACATCACTGCACCCGTATGGAGCACATTTGAAAACATGTCGTTCATCACCGTCGGCGAAGCCACCCACTTGCTCAACCTGCACATTGGGCAAGACGGACGAATCATTTATGAAGGTAACAGCTACAGCAACGGCCACATACTTGAAGTGCCCACATCAACACCTGTCACACTGCAAATAAGCGCACCAGCGGGCTACATCTTGGAAAGTGTCAATTACAACGGAACAGATTATACCGCACAAGTCAGCGAAGAAGGACTGCTTACGTTGCCTGCCCTCACAGATGATGCCACCCTACAGGTAAGTTTCTCACAACAAAACTATATCATAGCCTACTATGTGGCAGGCAGCAATGCGTATTATTTCACCACAACGACCTATGGTGAAACTTTCCGTTGCCACGCAGCGGCAACAGAAGGTCATACCATCCAATCAGTCACCTTGAACGGCATAGACATCACCGAACAATTAGGAGAAGACGGATTGCTGGAAATCACCAACATTACGGCAAACTGCACACTTATTATCAATACAGATGGGGGACAAGCAACAGAAACAGCTTCCGTGCAACAGAAAGCACCATTCCGGGCATGGCAAAGCAACGGTGAAATATTTGTGGAGCACACCCAAGACATGACCGCCATCAGCATATTCGACACTAATGGCCGCCTACTCCATCAAACAGAGACGAATGGTTATGGAGTGTTGCACATGCCTGCATTCACGCAAGTACATATCATCAAAGCGGAGTTTACAGACGGTAGCAATAAAAGCCAAAAAATCATGTAAAACACTCCATAACCTATAAGAGGTGCGCCAAAATCTATTTTTGAAAGCATGAACCTTCAATTTGAGATTTGAGCATTCCCTAAGACTAAAGTAATGGTCGTATCAAGCTCTGTCCAGAGTAATGATACGACCATTTTATATTTCACAACTACAAAATCAGAGAAAGATTTTTGACACTCCATTTTTATACGCCTAAACCACATTGAAAATTTACACTTTAAACAAAAGGGGGATTTTCTTGCGTTTTTCAAAGAAAAAAGCAATTTGCAGGCTGATTATGCAAAAAAAATTAGCATTTTAGCCCTTTCTTTTGACAAAAAGCTGTACCTTTGCAGACGATACGACAAAAGAAATTTAATTGATTATACATTTTATTCCTAATCTAAAAACACATCTTTTACGACAATGGAAAGCAAAAAAAGAGTTTATACCTTCGGCAATGGAAAAGCAGAAGGTGAAGCAGGAATGAGGAACCTGCTAGGCGGAAAAGGTGCCAACCTTGCCGAAATGAACCTCATTGGAGTACCCGTTCCACCGGGATTCACTATCACTACCGACGTTTGTAACGAATATTACGAAATTGGAAAAGATAAAACAGTTGAGTTGCTCAAAAATGATGTTGAGGCAGCATTAAAGCATGTAGAAAACCTGATGAACTCCAAATTTGGGGACACAACCAACCCGCTGTTGGTTTCTGTACGTTCAGGTGCACGTGCATCCATGCCAGGTATGATGGACACCATCTTGAACCTCGGTTTGAACGACAAGGTGGTGGAAGGATTGGTTAAAAAGACCAACAATCCTCGTTTTGTTTGGGACTCCTACCGTCGTTTCGTCCAAATGTATGGCGACGTTGTTTTGGGAATGAAACCTGTTAACAAAATAGATATCGACCCATTTGAAGCCATCATCGAAGAAGTAAAAGAAGCCAAAGGCGTCAAACTGGATACCGAACTTACCGTAGAAGACCTGCAAACATTGGTAACACGCTTCAAGGCCGCTGTCAAGAAACAGACAGGCAAAGACTTCCCGGACAATGCTTACGAACAACTTTGGGGCGCCATCTGCGCTGTATTTGACAGCTGGATGAACGAACGTGCCATCCTTTACAGAAAAATGGAAGGAATACCCGCAGAATGGGGAACCGCCGTCAACGTACAAGCTATGGTATTCGGTAACATGGGCAATACTTCCGCTACCGGCGTAGCTTTCAGCCGTGACGCTGCTACCGGCGAAGACCTTTTCGTTGGTGAATACCTCATCAACGCCCAAGGTGAAGACGTGGTTGCCGGAATCCGCACCCCACAACAAATCACCAAAATCGGCTCACAACGCTGGGCTAAACTGCAAGGCATTTCAGAAGAAGAACGTGTGGCCAAATATCCGTCTATGGAAGAAGCCATGCCGGAAATCTACAAAGAACTGGATGCTCTTCAAACCAAATTGGAAAACCACTACAAAGATATGCAGGACATGGAATTTACCGTACAGGAAGGTAAACTCTGGTTCTTGCAAACACGTAACGGCAAACGTACCGGTGCAGCCATGGTGAAGATTGCCATGGATATGCTCCACCAAGGACTTATCGACGAAAAAACCGCCGTATTGCGTGTTGAGCCTAACAAGCTGGACGAACTGCTCCACCCTATTTTCGACAAGGAAGCACTGAAAAAGGCCGTTGTCCTCACCAAAGGTTTGGCCGCATCTCCTGGTGCAGCCTGCGGTAAAATCGTGTTCAATGCAGAAGATGCTACCATATGGCACTCCAAAGGCGAACGCGTGGTCATGGTACGTATCGAAACCTCACCGGAAGACTTGGCCGGCATGGCTGCCGCAGAAGGTATCTTGACTGCCCGCGGTGGTATGACCTCACACGCCGCCGTTGTAGCTCGCGGTATGGGTAAATGCTGCGTATCAGGTGCAGGAGAACTTGTCATTGACTATGCAGCAAAAACTGTCAGCGTAAATGGTCACGTATTGAAAGAAGGCGATTACATCTCACTCAACGGTTCTACCGGTGACGTTTATTTAGGAGCAGTTGCAACAAAAGAAGCAGAATTGGACGCCGACTTCACAGAATTGATGAACTTGGCCGACAAATATACCCGTCTGAAAGTACGCACCAATGCAGATACGCCACATGACGCCAGCGTAGCGCGCAAATTCGGTGCTGTAGGTATCGGTTTGTGCCGTACGGAACACATGTTCTTCGAAGGTGAGAAAATCCGTGCTATGCGCGAAATGATTCTGGCAGAAACTCCGGAAAACCGCCGCAAGGCATTGGAAAAGATTCTTCCTTACCAAAAAGCAGACTTCAAGGGCATCTTCAAAGCCATGGCCGGATATCCTGTAACAGTTCGTCTGCTCGACCCACCTTTGCATGAGTTTGTACCTCACGAAGAAAAAGAACAACGTGAACTGGCTGAAATCATGGGTGTATCATTTGAAACCGTTCGTCAACGTGTTGCTTCCCTACACGAAGCCAACCCAATGTTGGGACACCGTGGTTGCCGTCTGGGCAATACCTATCCGGAAATCACCGAAATGCAAACCCGCGCCATCCTTAGCGCAGCTCTTGAACTGAAGAAAGAAGGCGTTGAAACACATCCAGAAATCATGGTGCCATTGACCGGTATTCTTTACGAATTTGCCAATCAGGAGAAAATTATCCGCGAAACGGCAGCCAAGCTGTTTGAAGAAATGGGCGACTCCATTGACTTCAAAGTAGGTACGATGATTGAAATTCCTCGTGCTGCACTTACTGCCAACCGCATCGCTACCAAGGCAGAATTCTTCTCATTCGGAACCAACGACCTGACTCAGATGACATTCGGATATAGCCGTGACGATATCGCCAGCTTCTTGCCTGCTTATCTGGACATGAAAATCTTGAAAAATGACCCATTCCAGGTACTTGACCAGAACGGAGTAGGACAATTGATTCAAATGGCCACCGAAAAAGGACGCAGCGTACGTCCCGACCTGAAATGCGGTATCTGCGGCGAACACGGAGGTGAACCTTCATCTGTAGAATTCTGCCACCGTGTTGGATTGGATTATGTAAGCTGCTCACCATTCCGTGTACCTATTGCACGTCTGGCTGCAGCACAGGCTGCCATCAAATATCCAACAAAGTAAGATACGGCCTGACATAGACTCAAAAGAAGAGGGTGCAATAGCATCCTCTTCTTTTTGACACATTGTCAGAACAATCACATCCAAATAGCACCATCCAAACCATTCAGCTACCCTTTTAACACAAATAAAGCCAAACATCCCATAAAAAAAGAATATAAAATTTGGAAGGTGCAGAGCGAATAGTTATTTTTGCACGCAATAAAAACAACATAAAATAATACGTATCATGAAAAAAGCATTCTTATTCATCTTTGCTGCTACCGTCGCAGCTTCCTTTGGCTTCTCGTCATGCACTAATCCTCCTGTCAATCCTGATGACGACACCAACAAAAACCCTAATGACTCAACGCTTACCAATGATTCAACCGATACAGAAGAACCTGGAGACGGAACAACAAACATGTCTGCACAATGGACAGAACTGAACAAAACAATACAAAAAGATTTCAACACAACAGTAACCATACCTGAACCAGAAGGAGAATATCAATTCACCGTAACCAAAGGTTCTGCATTTGGAAGCTGGGTATCAGGACGTTATGAACTGACATTCAACCCTCAGATGATTGATGCCGTATTGAACTACCCACAAGTTTTGAAAAAGGCCGGCTGGAAAAAGGTTATCAATGGCAATGAGGAACAAGGTTACTCAACCTACTATTCCGATACTGAAGACTATCTCATTATGCCATATATTGATGAAGCAACACATCAATTTGCTATACTTTACATATACAATAGAAGTGACGTTGGCACCATTTCCAACTGGGAAGAAATTTAAACCGAACCTCCAATAAACACCAACGGCTCGAAAACATTTTCGAGCCGTTGGTGTTTATTAACCCTCCACCCACACTACATTTTCTTTATTCTCCATTCGTTCGGATAAAGATTATTAAAACGACTTCCCAAATTCTTACCCCATCCAATGGGCAACGATTGATAAGTCAACAACACATATCCATTCGGAACATCATCAATATAAAAAGCCTCTCCACGCAAATAGCGCAAAGCATCCTCTTCCGACAATTCCTTTTCCGGAAAATAACCACGTTTGATATGCTTTGAAAGCGCCAAACCCTGTTGTGGAACAACGGATTTCCCTTTCACTTCAGCCACTTCTATTCCAGCCGAAAGTACCCGCATATTTTCCACAACCCTTTGCATCTCATTGGCCAATCCCTTTGGATAGGCGCGTACAGTCGTGGCATCATCCATACGTAAAGAGTAATCATCGGCAAGCCACTCGGAAAGTCCCGGAGGCACTGCCACTACGACTTGCTTCCTGTTATTCTTTTTCTGCTTCCTCACAGCAAACACATCATCTGAAACCTTGCGCAAAACCGCCATAAACAGACCTTCACCTTGGGTCTTATGTGGAAAAAAACGATACCCGACCCCATAAGTAGTAATATTCCACCCCTCCTCTCTCTCAAGGGAAATATATTCAGCCCCCAGCTCTTCCATTATCCATCTTACATTTTCCTCATCTTCTTCCTGATTGAAAGTACATGTGCTGTAAACCAATATTCCCCCTTCTTTCAGTGCCGGCCAAATAGCAGTCAGAATATCGCGCTGCCGCTCTGCACACATATGCACATTAGCCGGCGACCATTCAGCAATGGCTCCCTCGTCTTTACGAAACATGCCTTCACCCGAACACGGTGCATCCACCAGTATGGCATCAAAAATCACCCCAGAAGAAGCAAAATCTGCCGGGCGGTTATTACAAACAACCACATTGTCATTTCCCCATTTCTGTATATTTTCCGATAGAATATAGGCCCTTGAACGTACTATCTCATTGGCCACCAACAAGCCTCTGGAAAGATATTGCGAAGCCAGTGTAGACTTACCACCAGGCGCTGCACACAAATCCAGCACAACCGCATCATGCGGCACACACTGTTTCAGAGCCTGATAAAGAAACATGGAAGACGCCTCCTGCACATAATAGGCACCAGCATGAAATAAAGGGTCTTTCGTAAAAGACGGCCTCTCCGGCAAATAATAACCGTCAGGACACCATGGTACAGGCTTTTTATCGCCAAACAATGACAATTTATCATTCACACGCACACTCACAGAAGCATCAGACATGAGAGCTGACAAAAAGGCATCGCATTCATCCGACAACAAATTGCGCATATTCTCAACAAAAGCCAAGGGAAATTCCATACAATCATTTATTTGGTACAAAGATAATGCAAATAAGGCGCAGAACCATCAAACCGGCTTACCTATTAAGTCAAGAAGCAGCCTATCTTCTGCAAAGATACGACTTTCCCCACAACATACAATGTAATATACATACCGTTATACCTTCAAAATAGCTTTTGTCAACTGAACAAAAAAATGTAACTTTGCAGCGAGTTAATGGACATTTCCATAAAGCATAAAAGAGGTATGAAAGAACGTATAGAAGAATTACTGAAACAAGTAAAGTCACTTAAGGCAAGCAACCAAGATGAATTGGAAGCTCTGCGCATCAAATATCTGAGCAAAAAAGGGGAAATCTCCGCTCTGTTCAACGATTTCCGCAACGTTGCCAACGAAGAGAAAAAGGAAATCGGCAAAATGCTCAATGAGCTGAAAAATGCGGCACAAGACCGCATCAATGAAATCCGTGCCGGCTTCGAGGCCACAGAATCAAAAAATGATGCACTCGATTTGACCCGTACGGCCGACAGCATTGCCTTGGGAACCCGCCATCCCATCTCATTGGTTCGCAATGAAATCATTGACATCTTCTCACACCTTGGTTTCACCGTGGCTGACGGACCGGAAGTGGAAGACGACTGGCATGTGTTTGGTGCATTGAACTTTCCACCCGAACATCCAGCACGCGATATGCAGGACACTTTCTTCATTGAAAAAAATCCGGATGTTCTCTTAAGAACACACACATCGAGCGTACAATCGCGCGTAATGGAACACACCCAACCCCCTATCCGGGTTCTCTGCCCAGGACGCGTTTACAGGAACGAGGCCATTTCAGCACGTGCACACTGCTTCTTCCATCAAGTGGAAGGTTTGTATATCGACAAGAATGTTTCTTTTGCCGACTTGAAACAGGCTTTGCTCTATTTTGCCAAAGAAATGTTCGGTGCTGAAACAAAAATACGTCTAAGGCCCTCCTACTTCCCATTCACAGAACCCAGTGCAGAAATGGACATCTCATGTAACCTCTGCGGTGGCAAAGGCTGTTCATTCTGCAAGCACACCGGTTGGGTGGAAATCCTTGGCTGTGGTATGGTAGACCCGAATGTATTGGATGCCAATGGCATTGACAGCAAGGTGTATTCCGGCTATGCATTTGGTATGGGTGTAGAACGTATTACCAACCTGAAATATCAAGTGAAAGACTTACGCATGTTCTCGGAAAATGACGTCCGTTTCCTGCGCCAGTTCGAAAACGCCTAAGCAAAGATTAAAAACATATAGGAATCGAGGCTGTATCCATAGGATGTGGCCTCGATTTGTATTAATCAACAATGAACAAAGCAAAACGGAAGGAACCATTCCTTGCTATGCTTCAGTGCATAAAAATTCACAACAGTGCACCAAACAGCACTTTCTACAACAAACCAGCCATATAGACCGGCAAACACAAGATGTCCTCTTCTTTACGAATATCCTTAGTGTATAACAAATATCGATTACTAATGCGGGCTGAATATTTCTCCTTAAATTTGTCAAGTGATTTATGCGAATTATAACCGGACGACTTAACCTCAATAGGAACAATTTTCTCCTTGCGTGATAATAAAAAGTCTATCTCATAGTTGCGTTTTGATTTATTCAATTCTCCATCTTTCTCCGACATCTCACTAAAAGTATAATAAAACAGTTCATTACCCGCACTTATCAGCATCTGAGCTATTACATTCTCATAGATATATCCCAAATCGGTCCCCAGTTTATCTGAAAGCAACTTTCGATATATCTCATTATCCGTATAATCCTTGTCCATAAATGCCAAGGTAACAAATAGTCCGGTATCATTCAAAAACATCTTAAACTTGTTGTAATCTGCATGCAGTGCCATTCCCACATGTGGATCGTTGGCATGATAGGCAAAATTGACAGTCATCGAATCTGCCATGTCCATTAACACCTCGCTAAGACGGGAAGCCGTTTCATTTTCCAATACACTGCCAATTTTATAGCGCATGGTATTGCGCGACAATTCTGCCGGGATAGAAAAAAACAAGCGTGACGCCTTACCACTTGGATCTACTTTGCGAAAGTCATCTATATACAATTCCAGGATAGAACGCTTGACTGCATCAACAGCAGCAAAATCGTTTTTAGCCAAATAAGCATTAATTGCCTGAGGCATACCACCAATAAGCACATACAGACGGAAATCCCTCATCAAATCACGATTAACAGCGTCTCCCAATGGTTTTTGATGTTGATAGGAATAACGAATCAAATCCATCACATTATCCTTTCCTATAGCCCATAGAAACTCTTCATAATCCAAAGGATACATGGAAATTCGTGTTTCTTCACTTGGTATCAGAATATCCTTTATATTCTTTTTGATGGAAAGCAAAGACCCTGTTTCTATATAATCATAACGTCCATCTTTCACCAAATGTTTTATTGCTTGGCGTGCAGGAGGATAGAGTTGAACTTCATCAAAAATAATAACAGATTTGCGATGGTGCAATGATGTACTGTATAATGACTGTAAACGCAAGAAAAAATAGTTCAGATCGGAAAGTTGATGAAAAAGTTCTTTTACACTCGCATCCACCAAAGAGAAATCGATCAATATGTAAGAACTATATTCCCGTTTAGCAAATTCTTCCACTATTGTTGATTTACCAATTCGCCTAGCTCCTTTTAGCAAAAGTGCAGTATTTCCGTCACTTTCTTTTTTCCATTGAAGCATTCGAGCATATATTTTCCGCTTAAAAACCCTTTCCGACATATCTAACTCATTTATTTATACAGACTTCACACGCGCAAAGATATTGAAATTGTCGGAAAACGCAAAATGTTTTTGCAGCATTTTGTCGGAAAACGCAAAATGTTTTGACGGGATTTTGTCGGAAAACGCAAAATGTTTACCCTTTCATTCGTGCCAGTATTCTCGGAAAATGCCATGCAAACAAGGCGGTGCAACAAACAGCTGCAATGCCATCGGACAAGGCTTCGGCAGCAAAGATACCTTCCACACCCCAAAATCTAGGCAGCAACAAGGCCAAAGGTACAAGCAGGATAACCTTTCGCAACAAGGCAATGAAAATGGATATTTTCGCCTGTCCCAATGCGACAAACATGTTCTGGCATGCCCGCTGAAGGCCAAATATAATCATACCAGACAAAAAGAGGGGCATTACATGTGATACCGTATCAATCAGAGTTGCATCATTGGTAAATATGGAGGCTACCACATGGGGAAAGAGAATCATGAGAAGAATCAACACAAAGTTGAAACTGAACATGGCTGTAACCACAATCTTGAAACATTCACGTACCCGGTCGCGATTACCGTGACCGTAATTATAGCTCACGATAGGCACAAATCCCTGCGCGAAACCTACCAATGGTACACTGGCAAACTGCATGGCGCTCTGCATAATGGCCAAGGCACTGACATAGATATCACCAAAATGTTTGAGGCTCCCATTCAACACGAAACCGACCAAACTCTCCGTACAGGCCATGATAAAAGGCGACACACCGAGAGCCACAACCGCAGCCACCACTCTCTTCTGCAAACGCATGAAGCGCTTTTCCAAAGGAAGCGTGGCCGATGATGAAGTAAGAAAACGCAACACCCATATAGCACTGGTAGCCTGTGAGATAACAGTTGCTATGGCTGCACCCTTGACTCCCATATCAAATGCAAAAATGAACAACGGGTCCAATACGATGTTCAGAATGGCACCCAGCAACACCGACCACATGGCAATGCCCGGACGCCCTTGCGAGTTGATAAAGGGATTCAGGCCAGTTGCTATATTGACAAAAACAGTCCCCAAGAGATAAATGGAAAGATAGGCTTCTGCATAAGGCAACGTGTTCTCTGAAGCGCCCGTAAGAAGCAATATCGGCTCCATAAACAGATAGACCAAAGGCGAAAGAACCAAGGCAAAAAGAACCAGCAACACAAAGCCGTTGCCGAGAATCTTGCCCGCACGCTCACGGTCGCCCTGCCCCAGTGCCATGGAAGCAATAGGAGCACCACCGCCACCCACTATAGATGAAAAGGATGAAAGCAATATGACGATGGAAGTAGTGACGCCCACCCCAGCCAAGGCATCTGTACCTATTCCAGGAATGTGACCAATGTAAATTCTGTCCACGATATTGTAAAGCAGATTGACCAGCTGGGCGGCAATGGCCGGCAAAGCCATACGAAATACCAAAGGCAGCAGACGGTCTGTGCCTAAACGTTCTTCATAATGTTTTTCCATTACATCAAACCTTCCAAATCAAGAGAAACGTTTTTCCTATAGCCGGAACTACAAAATTGGGCTATCGGATTCCCGGCTTCATCCACAAGACGAACTTCCACATAAGGTATCTTGGCATGCGCATAGACCTCTACGGCTTCCGCATAAACGTATCCACTGCTGACAGAGTGGAAAAAAGTAATATGCGCATTCAGGGAAAGCGTCAATTGATTACGGCTGTTGGCTACGGCCGCAAAAGCAAGGTCGGCAAGGGTAAACAGTGCTCCGCCCTGACATACACTCCCGCCGTTTAAATGACGTTCGGTCACTTGCATACGTGCCCGGGCGTAACCCTCGCGCACTTCCAACAATTCGACACCCGCTTCAGCAGCAAATCGGTCGTTGGACAACATATCTTTAAGTGTTTTCATATCGTCTTGTTACATCAAATCCATTATTTCAAAAAAGCATGACCTGCATCAACATACAAATCACTTATACAGGAATACCATGCGCGATGGTATATCGCCCGTGCGCACCTGCCACAATTCCTTGCCTGCCGGGTCATAACAATGCAGCACTCCGCTCGACACGTAATTTTTCGCATCGGTTACAAACAGCTGACGGTTATAGGGATTGACCAATAGGCCATAAGGCATCTTATAGGTTTCGGCCGAGGAAGCCTCCACAAAACAATCCGTTACCTGCTTCTGAGTGTTGACATCTATTATTCCAAATATAAAATTGGAAGCATCGGGCAAGGAAGAGGAATGAATATAGAAAAGGGAATCACCACAAATCTGCATAACAGAACAAGCATAGTCCAATATATCGATGTCCACCTCATCCAGGTCAGGCGACAAAGGTGTCAGAACATAAAGACCGGGAGCACGTTCTCCTGTGGGATTGTCCAAATCGCCCCGAGCGCTTACCCACAAGCGGCCTTGACGGTCCTGCTCGACACACTGTAGATTCAAACCCAACTCCAGCTTGCGTACCTGCTTCATCGTGGTACGGTTGATGACGGAAAGCGTATTGTCATAATTCGGCTTTCGATAGCCGCCCGAATTGGCCACATAGATATAATCGTCTGTTGCCAACAGCTCTTCCGGCTGATAGCCCACCGTTACCTGACGGGTAATCTTCAGGGAAGCCGTATCCACTTCAAAAACAGCTCCCTGCTGTGCATCCGGGTCTATGGAAACCGGCCCCACATAAGAAGACACATAGGCCTTTCCTCCCGCAAAATCGATGAAACGGCAATTGGGAATGTCAATCTGCCCAAGGCGCTTGCATGTGCGTGCATCCATCACCTCCACCTTGTGTGAACAGTTAATGACAGCATATAATTTGGAACCGTATATGGCAATATCATTGCCGACATCTCCCAATTCCTTGATAACTTCAGGATTCCGTTCTGAATAAATATTCCTTATAAATGTGGCATTGACAAAATCAACATAATCAATCGTTGACTTATTGCTTCCCATATTGCCCTCATTCAGAATATACATTCCTATCGGTTCGTCGGGAGAAAAACTTTCCAGCGAGCGGGCTTCCAAAGGCAAACGTTCGTATTCAGCGGGAATCAGCAATTCTTCACCACGACAAGCACACAGGAAAAGAGCCAAAACGAGCCAAAAAATTTTCATATACAAAGGTGTGACAAATTGGATGCAAAGGTAGTGAAAGCTAAGCGCAGCGACAAATGCCATACCGTTTTTGGAAATTCGCCCTTCATTAGAAAAAAACATACGTTTCCGTGCAGGGGTGAATTATGGTAGGGAATAAGGGTTACAGCAAGCAAAAAAAAACCGGACAAAGATGGGAAAAAGAGTTTTTCAAGAAGAAAGACGGCATTTATTTGCTTATTAAAGTAAAAATCCGTACTTTTGCACCGAATGTTGGAGGAAGGAGGGGACAGAAAGTCCCCTTCTTTGTTTAAGACACCTACTTCCTGTTTATTATGATTGATAAAGCCAAACTACAGCAAATAGCAGAAAACTATCTGGCCAATACAGATTGTTACCTTGTTGACATTACGGTCTCAACCGATAACAAAATCGTTGTTGAAATAGATTCTGACAAGCCTATATCCATTGATTTCTGCGTTGAAATGAGCAGATATATCGAATCACAATTTGACCGCGACAAGGAAGACTATGAATTGGAAGTGGGCTCTTCCGGTTTGACAGAACCTTTCAAAATTGTCCGCCAATATGTGAAAAACATCGGGAATGAAGTTGAAGTTCTGACCAAAGACGGCCGCAAGCTGTATGGCATTATCAATGATGCAGACGAAAACGGTTTTTTGCTGGAAACCACCAAAGAGGTAAAACTGGAAGGTGCCAAGCGCAAAACCCGCGTAACAGAAGAAGAACACTTTGATTATAAAGACGTAAAATATACAAAATATCTAATCAGATTCAAATAACAATGGCAAAGAAAGAAACCGTCAATCTAATTGACACGTTTTCAGAATTTAAAGAGTTGAAAAACATCGACAGAAAAACATTCATCGGTGTTATGGAGGAATCATTCCGCAGTGTCATAGCAAAAATGTTTGGCACAGATGAAAACTATGATGTGATTGTCAATCCTGACAAAGGTGACTTTGAGATATATCGTAACCGCACTGTCGTTGCCGATGATGAGCTCAAAAACCCTAATCTGGAAATCGCATACAGTGAGGCCCGTCAAATTGACGAGGAATGTGAATTGGGTGAAGAAATTACCGACAAGGTAAACTTCCTGGATTTTGGAAGACGTGCCATTTTAAACCTCAGACAGACCTTAGCTTCCAAAATTCTTGAATTGCAGAAAGAAGGAATCTACAACCAATACAAGGAACTGGAAGGACAAATCGTTTCTGCCGAACTCTATCAAATATGGAAAAAGGAAATGTTGCTGATTGATGAAGACGGGAACGAACTGTATTTGCCCAAGACGGAACAGATTCCAGGGGACTTTTACCACAAGGGTGACATGGTGCGTGCTGTCGTAGCACATGTTGACAACACCAACAACAACCCTCGCATCACACTGTCAAGAACCTCTCCTGTATTTTTACAACGTCTGTTTGAATGTGAAGTACCGGAAGTACACGACGGACTGATTACCATAAAGAAGATTGCCCGCATCCCTGGCGAGCGCGCAAAAGTGGCTGTAGAATCATTTGACGAGCGCATTGACCCTGTGGGAGCCTGCGTAGGTGTCAAAGGAGCACGCATACATGGTATTGTAAGAGAATTGCGCAATGAGAACATTGACGTAATCAATTATACCAACAATACCACCTTGTTCATTACGCGCGCACTGAACCCAGCCAAGGTTTCTTATGTGGAACTGGACGAGGAAAACAAGAAGGCAGATGTTTATATGCATCCGGAAGAAGTGTCACTGGCAATCGGAAAAGGCGGATTGAACATCAAACTGGCCAGCATGCTGACCGGCTATGACATTGAAGTGTTCCGCCAATTGGACAATGAAGCTGAAGAAGAAGACATTTATCTGGATGAATTCTCTGACGAAATTGACGAATGGGTAATCGATGCCTTGAAGGCAATCGGATGTGATACGGCTAAAGACGTACTCCGCATTTCACGTGAGGACCTGATTAAGCGTACAGACCTGGAAGAAGAAACGATTGACAATGTCATCAGTATATTAAAAGCTGAGTTTGAGGAATAGGAATTCATATCCCACACAACTCCGGTTTTCCGTATACTA
The DNA here is from genome assembly GCA_017694875.1 of Candidatus Gallipaludibacter merdavium. Classification (GTDB taxonomy): domain Bacteria; phylum Bacteroidota; class Bacteroidia; order Bacteroidales; family Paludibacteraceae; genus Gallipaludibacter; species Gallipaludibacter merdavium. The sequence goes on along the minus strand of JADIMG010000052.1, from coordinate 1,274 downwards.
ATTTTGATAACCTATTAATAACCAAACAGAAATAAAGCGAAAGATATATGGCGATAAAACTAAGCAAAGTATGTAAAGAATTAAATGTCGGTTTATCAACTGCTGTTGAATTTTTCAACAAGCACGATGTTACTATTGCGGAAGACCCTAATACACGCATCACTGACGAACAATACATGATGCTTGTAAAGGAGTATAACAAAGATATGGCTTTGAAAATTGAAGCGGAAGAACAAGCTCGTCAACGCTCACAAAAGACCAGTGAGAAACAGGCCATAAAAGAGCAAGACGAAAGCGCTGAACATGTTCATACGCAAGGAATTAAAATAAAGCCAGTGGGGCACATCAACCTGGATTCCATTGAAAATCCACGCAAAAAGAAGGAACATGCCTACATTTCCGAAAACAAGGAAGAAAATGCAGAAGCAGTCTCCTCTGATTCAAACAACACAGCGGTTGAAACACCAGAACCAACAACAGAAACTCCGGTAGAAGCCGAAGTGACAGAAACAAATATGCCTGAAGCTCCACAGCAACTGGAGATGACTGCAGCTCCACAGGAAGATATCGCCACTTCCGGAACTGACAGCATCGCAGAAAAGCCGAGCAAAGACATAGCGGAGCAACCGATAGCCACTCCGGAAGAAACAGTACCTGCTGAGGAAGAAGAAAACAAAGAAGCCAATGTAACCATTCCAACAGAAGCGGTAACTGACGACACGACAGCATCGACAGATGCCCATATAGCTGAAGCAATCGAACAGGAAACGATAAAAAAAGAGGAAGAAGAAAAACCGGAAATTTTCTCTTTGGGCAAACGGACATTGGAAAAAACACCGGTTGTAGTGGGAAAAATAGATTTGGATCAGCTCAACCAAAGCACCCGTCCAAAATCGAAGACGAAAGAACAGAAGAAAAAAGAACGTGAGGAAAAGAATAAGCAGCATGCCGCCCAAAGAAAGCTATCGCAGGAAATGCAGAAAAGCGAATCGGGCGACCATGACGAAAATGTTCCACGCAAAAAACGTGAACGCATCAAACAAGGCCGTGTAGACATTAACAAGGCCAACAGCGGCAACGACAACCGTCAACAGCGTAACCCAAACAAGAGAAACGAGCCTAAACGTCCTATCAAGGTTGAAGTGGATGAAGAAGAAGTACAGCGTCAGATAAAGGAAACGCTGGCACGTCTCTCCGCTTCCAACAAAAAGGGCAAAGGCGCCAAATACCGTAAGGAAAAACGTGAGCATATTCGTGCAACCCAAGAAGAAATG
>JADIMG010000051.1 GCA_017694875.1 Candidatus Gallipaludibacter merdavium | reverse complement strand
AAAGAGGATTGTCAACTGTCCATATTTTGACGGGGCTTGGATCGACAAAATAAAACTCGACCACTGGATACACAATGCTCGAGCTGTACTGTTTTTATATTTAATCGAGTTTATCGGACAGCAATAATTATATATCGGCTTGTTAAAGTTCCACTGTCTCACCGGCTGCCGGTATGGAAATATGTTTCCAGCCGTCTTCACGCAGTTTTTCTTTGAATGCCTTTTGCGTTTCCAGCTCACCGTGAACAAGGAAAACATGTTTTACGTTGTGTTTGTCCTGATTGTCTAGATAATCAATCATCTCCTTGTAATCTCCATGCCCCGAGAATCCCTCTAATTTCTTAATCTGAGCCTTTACACTATGCATGATACCGAAAATGGAAATCTCTTTTAATCCTTTCTGTTGGATACGTGCACCCAAGGAACTCGGAGTACAATAGCCCACAATTAAAATCGTATTTCTGCTGTCTGAGACATTATTGGCAACATGGTGCTTGATTCGTCCTGCCTCCATCATGCCCGAAGCCGAAATGATAATGCATGGTTTGTTGTAGGTATTCAAAGCCTTTGATTCATTCTGGTCTTTGATATAATGAAGAGAATTGAAGCCAAAAGGGTCCTTGTCTGTAATCATGATATTCTTGACATCATCGTTCATGCTGTCGGAGTAGAGTCTGAATATGTCAGTAGCATTTACTGATAACGGACTGTCAACAAACACGTCAATATATTCCGGAAGCTTACCCTGATTGTATAATTTGTTCAATACAAAGACAATTTCTTGTGTCCTACCGATGGAAAAAGACGGAATAATTAGTTTTCCACGGCGCCTCAGGCAGGTATCTAGAACAATGTTGAGCAATTCCTGTTCAGTAACTTCATCTTTTTCGTGCAGACGGTTGCCGTATGTCGATTCAGAAATCAGATAGTCGCATGCAATATAAGGTTCAGGTGCTCGCAGAATACGGTTGTGGGGCCGCCCTATATCGCCCGTATAGGTAATGTTAACAGTACGCCCGTTTTCCTTTATGCGAATGTTGGCTGCTCCGCTGCCTAGCATGTGCCCGGTATTGGTAAATTTCACACTAATGTCTTCGTTGATATAAAAACGGCGATTGTATCCTACACTGATAAACAAATCCATGCAGCGTTCCGCATGAACTACATTGTAGATAGGATGAATCATTGGCAAACCTTTCCTGTTGGCTTTTTTGTTGTACCATTTGGCATCCAACTCTTGGATGTGTGCGCTGTCAGTCAGCATAATGGAACATAAGTCACGGGTAGCATGAGTACATACAATAGAGCCTCTGAACCCCATTTTATACATATAGGGAATAAGACCGGAATGGTCAATATGGGCATGAGTAAGGATGATACAGTCAATTTCTTCCGGATTGAATTGCAGGTTTCTGTTCATCCTGTCTGTTTCTAGGCCTTTACCCTGAAACATTCCACAGTCCAGTAAAATGCGTTTCCCGCTGTCTGTTGTAATTAGGTGTTTGCTGCCGGTCACTTCTTGTGCAGCGCCAATAAAACGTATGTTCATAGTATTGATTTTATTGCGCTAATATACGCATAAGCAAACAAAAAACGACCACAAAATGCGGCCGTTTTTTGTTTTTAACGTTTATCGGTCAAAACAATTTGTTGAAGAACCCTTTTTTCTGAGGTTTCTCCTCTTCGGTTGTAGCATTGGTCTCTTCAGGAGTTTCTTCTGTGTTGGCCGTTGCAGCCATACGTTCGTTATATTCGCTACGGGAAATAATAGGCGTTCCTAATTCTCTTTTAATGAAACTGATAACATCTTCCAAACCTTCGCTGAATTGTTCAAAATCTTCTTTATATAAAAAGATTTTATGTTTCTCGTATGATACTTGTGGGTCATCAGTACCAGTCATACGTTTTTTACTCTCTGTAATGGATAGATATAAATCTTCATTACGGCTTTTCTTAACATCCAAATAATAAATCCTCTTCCCAGCCTTGATAGCTTTTGAATAGATGATGTCATTCTCTTTCTTTTCCATCTCGATTTTCCTTCTTTCCTTTTCCGTTAGTATTATTCAAATAAGCTAAAACAAAGGGTTGATACTTTGTTTTCGGCTACAAATGTAGCAATCTTTTATGGATTTCCAATTTTTTAAGCCTCTTTTTTTCTCTTCCCAACGAAAAAACAAGACGTCCATCGTTGAAATGAGGCGTTAAGGTTCAAATAATGAAATATTTAAAGCCTGTTTACACAATCTTTGTCCCAATTGCGGGGGCGGCTGACCAATTGAAGCATGTTGATTAAAAACATTCTTCCTCAGTCTCATTTATCTCTGCGGCAAGCCGTCAATACTATATAAAAACACTCTTGCAACGATGCTTTTGGTTGCGCCATCTTGAAATAATGAAAAAATAGTGTACCTTTGCAACCACAAAAAGAGTATATTTTACATTATGATTAATCGGACAATGATTCGCATCCGTGTTGTGCAAGTGCTGTTCGCTTATTTTAGCAGCAATACGGAAAACCCGAAATTGGGTGAAAAGAATTTGGTAAATAGCTTTCGGGATACCTATGACCTCTATTTCCAATTATTGCTTTTGGCAGTCGAAATCACTCGATTGGCTCAAAATAAGATTGAATTGGGCAAAAGCAAATATCTTCCGACACAAGAGGAACTGTATCCCAATACAAGATTTGCAGAAAATTCTTTTATCCAGCAGCTGCAAGACAACATAGATCTTTCTTTCCATCTGAAAGAAAACAAAGCTATCTCATGGACCGACTATCCGGATGTCGTTGCAGAACTCTACAAACAGATTCAACAAGAGGATTTCTATAAAGCTTATATGGAAGCTGATGTAGTTTCCTATGCGGAAGATAAGGCTGTGTGGAGAAAAATCTTTTCCAAAGTCATCGACAATAATCCTATCGTTGAGGAAACACTTGAAAATATCAATATATATTGGCCGAGCGACCTGAGTGCGGTTTGCAGTTTTGTCGTAAAGACCATCAAACGTTTCGATGCGGAAAAAGGGGCAAACCAGGAATTGTTACCGATGTTCGCCGACCATGAAGATGAAGAGTTTGCTTTGCATATTTTTCGCGATACCATCCAGAATCATGACCAATACAAGGCTTTGATTGACGAGCACACGAAAAACTGGGATGTTGACCGGTTGGCGTTTATGGACATTGTTATCATGCTTGTTGCTTTAGCCGAAATCATGTCGGTGCCCACCATTCCTGTCAATGTAACGCTCAATGAATATATGGAAATAGCCAAGGAATACAGCACGGAAAAAAGTGCGGCTTTTATCAATGGAGTGTTAGACGATATCGTCAAGAGGTTAAAAAACGAAAAGAAATTAATGAAAGCTGTTTTATTATAGTCCGAATGGAAAAAAATAAAACTAACTTTGTAACCCACAATTAATAATATAGAAAAACAACGGATATGATGTTATTGAATTTATTTTTACAGGCGCAAGGCCAACAGCAAGGTTCTGCATGGCAGTCTATCGCAATGTTGGTGCTGATTTTTGTGATTTTCTACTTTTTCATGATTCGCCCACAAACCAAGAAACAAAAGGAAATTAAAAAACAACGTGATGCCATGAAACCCGGCGATAAAGTTATCACGGCAGGAGGTATTTATGGCAAAATCAAAGAAGTCTCCGATACAACCCTACTGATAGAGATTGCTGATAATGTACGCATAAAAGTAGATAAAAACTCTGTTTTTGCTGCAGCGGAAGACGCGCAACAAGCTAACCAGACTAAATAGATACATTTATGTCCGAATATCATCTTCCAATATGGTTTCGGAGTGTGTGGAATAAAGTTAAGGCTTTCTTTGTAACAAGGGATGCCTTGACTTTTTTGGTGTTTCTATTCATATCAACTGCATTTTGGTTTGTTCATGCCCTGGACAGAGTGAGAGAAACACAAATTACGTTGCAGCTGTCATATATAGGCATACCGGAAAATGTACTTTTCGTTGACCAGTCTCCCGCTTCTGTCAATGTTAAAATAAAAGATGAGGGGAAAAACCTCTTTGCCTATCGGAAAAACAAATTGCCGCTCATTGCTTTTGATTTGTCTGAAAGCTTTACCGAAGAACAGGGTAAGGTGATTATTACCAAGGAAGAAATCAGAAAGAAGGTAACGATGCTCATCAGCGGAACGACCGATATATTGGCAATCAATCCGGATACAATCGCATTGAATTATATAAAGCAAAGCCAAAAAGAAGTACCCGTTCAGGTGGTGGCAACCCTTTTGCCCGCACGGCAATATATGATAAGGGATACACTCATGCAGAACAAAACGGTTTTGCTGTTTGGCAGAGCCTCCCAATTGGCCGACATACATGAAATAAGAACGCAAAACCTTATTTTTTCCGACATAAAGGATAGCACCCGTCTGACCCTGCCTCTCCAGATACCATCGGGAATAAGGGCCGGCGTAGATAAGGTTAACTGCATCGTTGTTGCCGAGAAGTTTACGGAAAAGAAAATGAAAGTCAACATTGAGCCGGTTAACTTCCCCCATGATGTAAATGTGCGGATATTTCCCGCAGAAGCGGAGGTGACATGTAACCTGCCATTGAGTGAGTTCGCCTCGCTTCAGCCTAATGATATAAGAGTCTTTATTGATTATCATGATGTCAAGCCTAACATGGCACAAGTGGAATTGTCAGCCGAAACCGATAAACCTTATATAAGTAAAATAAAGTTACACCCTTCTGAAGTGGAATTCCTTCTGGAAGAGAAAAATCAGGACAACAACAATAATGAAACAGATACAAATGGTTGATTTGCGTTCCCAATACGACGCAATCAAGGAAGAAATAAACAGTGGAATACAAAGTGTATTGGACACTGCCACCTATGTAAAAGGCGGAAAGGTTAAGGAGTTTCAGCAGCATCTGGAAGAATATCTTGGGGTAAAGCACGTCATACCCGTAGGCAACGGAACCGATGCATTGCAGATTTCCCTTATGGCATTGGGACTGAAGCCCGGTGACGAGGTAATTACACCGACATTCACTTTTGCCGCTACCGCAGAAGTGGTTGCCTTGCTCGGACTCACGCCAGTGCTTGTCGATGTTGAGCCCGATTATTTTAGCATCTCCATTCAAGCCTTGGAAAATGCCATCACACCCAACACAAAAGCAATAGTACCGGTTCATCTTTACGGACAAAACGCCAATATGGACGAAGTGTTGGCCATTGCACGCAAACACCATCTCTACGTTGTGGAAGATGCCTGCCAGTCAATAGGAGCAAAATATACCTTTAACGATGGTTCCGTCGGACGTTCAGGCTGTATGGGACATATAGGTTGTACTTCCTTTTTCCCCTCAAAAAACCTCGGATGTTATGGCGATGGGGGAGCACTCTTTACAAACGACGATGACCTGGCTGCTAAAATCAGAGCCATAGCCAATCACGGCATGTCTGTAAGGTATCATCACGACCTTATAGGGGTCAACTCCAGGCTTGACAGCATCCAGGCAGCCGTTTTGGACGTCAAGCTACGCCATTTGGACCAATACATTGAAAACAGGAAAAAGGCAGCCCGGTTTTATGATGAAGCATTGAAAAACAATCCGCACATCATATTGCCGGCCCGCAATCCCAAGTCAGAACATACCTTCCACCAATATACCATACGTGTGACAGGTATCAATCGTGATATGGTTCAAAGCCGTTTGGCAGAAAAGAACATTCCGGCTATGATATATTATCCGATTCCTTTACATTTGCAGAAGGCTTATCAGGACGAGCGGTATCGGAAAGGCGATTTCCCCGTAGCCGAACAGTTGGCACAAACCGTTTTAAGCCTGCCTATGCATACGGAACTGACAGAAGAACAATTGCATTACATAACAGATAACCTTTTACAGATACTCGACTCTGTAAAGTAGCGAACCATTTTACGATAATAAAACCTACATGCTGAAACAAGAGCAACAACTGAAATTGCAGCAGAAACTTTCACCTGCCCAGATTCAAGTGATTAGAATGCTGGAATTGCCCACACTGGAATTCGAGGAACGCGTTATGCAGGAATTGGAGGAAAACCCAGTGTTGGAAGAAGGGGCTGATGTGGAAGAAAATACGCTTGATACCTACGAAAATGACAATGAACAGGAAGAACGGAATGAACTGGACAATGAAGATTTTAATCTGGATGATTACATCAGTGATGATGAAGTGCCCGAATATCGTCTTCATGCCAATAATGCCTCAAAGGATGACAAGCAGGACGACATCCCTTTCTCTTCCGGCATGACATTTCACGAACATCTTATCAGCCAGTTAGGTTTGCAGAATCTGAATCAGCAGGATTATAAGATTGCCGAATTTATCATAGGAAACATAGACGAAGACGGCTACTTGAGAAGAACGGTTGAGGCCATAACAGATGATTTGGCCTTCCAGGCCGGACTGGACATTCATGAATCCGATGTCCAACGGCTGGTTGAAGTTGTACAGGATTTCGACCCGGCAGGAGTATGCGCCCGCGATTTGAGGGAATGCCTGCTGCTACAGCTCAAAAGAAAGGAACACAAGGACGATACGGTAGAATTGGCCATTAGGATTGTAACCGAATTCTTTGAAGAGTTCTCCCGAAAACATTACGACAAAATTCAGCTGCGCCTCGATGTCTCCGAAGAAGATTTCAGAAAAGCGATAGATGAAATAATACATCTCAATCCCAAACCCGGAAGTGCATGGGCAGGCAATCTGTATGAACGCCACATGACCTCTGTGATTCCCGATTTTATTGTTGAAAACAACAATGGAGAGCTTTCACTTTCGCTCAATAACGCACACATGCCGGAATTGCGTATCAACAAGGAATATTCCGACCTGCTGCAGGAATATTCCACCAACAAGGCCAACCGAACCAAGGAAATGAAGGACGCCGTCACCTTCGTAAAGCAGAAAATAGATTCGGCCAGATGGTTTATTGATGCAGTCAAACAGAGAAACGATACACTGCTCCGGACAATGACTGCAATTCTCGAATTTCAAAAGGATTTCTTTGTAGAAGGAGATGAAACCTATCTGAAACCGATGATACTCAAAGACATTGCCGACCGCACCGGTTTTGACATATCAACCATTTCCCGTGTAAGCAACAGCAAATACGTCCAGACGGAATTCGGCGTATTTCCGCTCAAATTCTTCTTCTCCGAATCAATGGTCAATGAAGCCGGTGAAGAAATATCAACACGTGAAATAAAAAAGATATTGCAGGAGGCTGTCGCTCAGGAAAACAAGAAAAAACCACTTACTGACGACCAATTGAAGGAAGTGCTTAAAGTTCAGGGATATATTATTGCCAGGAGAACAGTAGCCAAATATCGCGAACAGCTTAATATCCCAGTCGCACGCCTACGAAAAGAAATTTAGCATATATGAAATTAACAGCAACTGTACTGTCCCATATTTTTCAACCCTTGTTCATACCTCTTTACGGTATATTGCTCTTTTTCTACGTGTCACCATTTGCCCTTTTGCCGGTATCACTGCCCTATAAACTGCTTACATTGGGAGGCACATTCTTTTTCACGGCACTCATCCCAGGTCTGTCCGTACTATACATGATGAAGACAGGCCAGGTATCCGATATCTTTATCTCCAACAGACGACAACGCACATTACCCTACGTATATACGCTCATATCCTATCTGTTCTGGATATATTTCTTATGGCAAACAATGCTCTTGTCCACTTTGCTTGTCCTGGTGGCTGCTGGCGCTGTTGTCGGGCTGATATTGGTCATGATAATCAACATAAAGTGGAAAATCAGCGCCCATCTGACAGGCATGGGGTCACTCTTCGGAGCATCCTTGGGATTTTCCTACGTTTTTTTCCTGAACCCACTGCCATATTTCCTGATACTGCTTTTGCTTTCGTTGTCCGTCATGTGGTCGAGAATCTACCTCAATGCACACACACCCATGCAGGTAGTCGGTGGATTTTACGTGGGAATGTTCACAACATTCTTGCCCTGCATCCTTTTCACATGCTAAACCTATGTCCAAAAAGATAGTCAATATACAGCTGCAACAGGTCATACCCTTTATAAACTGGACTTTCTTCTTTAATGCATGGCGTCTATCGGGTAATTACAAAGGCATTGACACCTTGTGCAATTGCCCTGCATGCCGCGAAAAGTGGCTTGCCGCTTTCTATGGGCAGGAGCGTTTAAAGGCAGAAGAGGCTTTGCACCTCTACAATGACGCAAAAGACCTGTTGACAACCTGGATTGCACAGCAGGCAATCACCCTACAGGCAGAATATATCTTCCTGAAAGCTCATTCCGACGGCTCAGTCATTCATGCACAGGATGAAAACGGCAACACAATCCTTATCCCAACCTTGCGACAGCAGACACCGCGAGAAGACGGCTTTTGCTGGGCATTGGCTGATTTCGTCTCGCCCAAAGAAGATAAAATAGGACTTTTTGCACTGACAGTGCATGGAATAGAACAGCTGGCGAACGAAGCCAACAGCAAAAACGATGCCTATACAGCTATCCTCATTCAAACCTTGGGAACCCGTTTGGCAGAAGCCACCTCGGAATACCTGCACAGCTCCCTTCTGAAAGGGCAGGGTATTCGCCCCGCATTCGGCTATCCTTCATTGCCCGATTTGTCGCTTCTGTTTGATATAGATAAATATTTGCATTTCTCTGATATAGGACTCTCCCTCACAGAACATGCAGCCATGATACCCTTGTCCAGCATTTGCGGCATCTACATCCTGCACCCTCAAGCACGCTATTTTCTTGTATCTGCCATCTCAAGGCAACAGTTCGACTGGTATGCCTCCCAAAGAGATTTTCCGAAAGAACAATTGCCCAAATTCCTCAATGTAGACATCATATAGCACACGGGCACCACACACTTACGCACAGAAAGCTTTCTTCTGCATCCGTCACATTCACTCACTTTGGCATAAAATATGTTGTTTTTTCCAAGTGCCCAGGCCATGACTGACATTTCCCCACATCTAAATATGACAGAATGTCATTTTGAACCTTTGGCACATAATATGTAATTAACCCTAATGCAAACCGTAAAAAACGATTCATTATGAAAAAACATTCATTCGTGACAATGGTCATCTTGACCGGCGCATTGGTTTTGGCTTCCTGTTCAGGAAAGAAAACAAATTCAGAAGAACAAACAGATGCTCCCGTTACATGTGCACAACAGTGCAACAACACAGAGAGAGTATGTGGAGAAACAACCCAACATGCATGCCAAGGTGTAGCTCAGGAAGGATGCGCAGCGAAAGCAGCATGTGCTTCAACCGAAACCTGTACATCCACCTGTACAGAATCCCATAATCATCAACATTGCAAAAAAACTCCTTGTTCTGACAAGACAACCCATCATGAATGTAAAAATCCTACAGGGTGTCCCAACAACAACAAGGCCATGCTTCCGGAACAGATGTTCAACAGGGAATACACAGTCGTAGCCATTAACGGAACAAAACTGCAAGTAGCGGCAGACGAACAGCCGACAATGGCTTTTGATTGGGCCGAAAAGCGTGTAGCCGGATTTGCCGGATGCAACCGCTATTTTTCTCAATTTGAAGTCACCAACGGAACCCTTGCTTTCCAAAGTGCAGGAGTAACCAAAATGGCGTGTCCCAATCTCGAACTGGAAGACCAGTTCCTGGCAGCTTTCAATAAAGTGAAAGCCTATGAATGGGCAGCAGACGGCCTTAGACTATTGGATGAAAACAAAACAGTGGTGCTCTTCTTGAAGTGAACACTACAAAACAGATAGATAGTAATTTAAAAAACAAAAAGTATGAATATTAGACCATTGGCAGACAGGGTGCTGGTAAAACCGGCTGCCGCAGAAGAGAAAACAATTGGAGGTATCATCATTCCTGACTCAGCTAAAGAAAAACCATTGAAAGGCGAAGTACTTGCAGTGGGAAAAGGAACGAAAGATGAAGAAATGGTATTGAAACCCGGCGATACGGTTCTTTATGGCAAATATGCCGGAACAGAACTCGAACTGGACGGAGAAAAATACCTAATCATGCGTCAGAGTGACGTACTCGCAATTATTTAAAAGAAGAAGATAGAAAGGAAGAAAGAAAAATGGCAAAAGAAATTTCATTTAACATTGATGCACGCGACCAATTGAAAAAAGGCGTTGACGAATTGGCAAATGCCGTAAAAGTGACATTAGGTCCTAAAGGTCGTAATGTAATTATAGAAAAGAAATTCGGTGCACCTCATATAACAAAAGACGGTGTAACCGTCGCTAAGGAAATTGAACTGGACGACGCAATGCAAAACCTCGGAGCACAGCTGGTAAAGGAAGTCGCTTCAAAAACAGGTGATACTGCCGGCGACGGAACAACAACAGCTACCGTCCTTGCACAAGCCATCGTTAGCGTAGGCTTGAAAAACGTTACCGCAGGAGCCAATCCTATGGACCTGAAAAGAGGTATCGACAAAGCCGTAGCAAAGGTCGTGGAAAGCATCAAAGAACAATCCGAAGTAGTTGGCGACAATTATGACAAGATTGAACAAGTGGCCACCGTATCTGCCAACAATGATGCCGTTATCGGCAAACTCATTGCCGACGCCATGCGCAAAGTCTCCAAAGATGGCGTAATTACCATTGAAGAAGCCAAAGGTACAGATACAACCATTGATGTCGTTGAAGGTATGCAGTTCGACCGTGGAT
>JADIMG010000050.1 GCA_017694875.1 Candidatus Gallipaludibacter merdavium | reverse complement strand
AAAGAGGATTGTCAACTGTCCATATTTTGACGGGGCTTGGATCGACAAAATAAAACTCGACCACTGGATACACAATGCTCGAGCTGTACTGTTTTTATATTTAATCGAGTTTATCGGACAGCAATAATTATTTATACGCTTCTTGTATCTCCCTATACCACTTCTGCATAATGTAAAAAGCCTTTTTACGCTGCCCCTTGTCTGAAATCAACCCTTTGCGATTAAAATCATCCTGTATTTCGGGCAGATGTCTGCGCGGCGAACGGAAATCTTTCAATATCCACGGTGTAGCGCCGGCCAATCCGTCTATGCGTTTCAACATGTTAATATGCCTGATGTACAGCTCTTCCTGATATTCCTCCGTAAACAACTCGTCACGTTCGCCATGCAGGCCATACAACGCACCTCCACCAAACTCACTTATAAACACTGGTTTATCTATGTCAAAAGTCCAGTTCACTCTGTCACATTTCTCCCATGTCCCGTCATACCAGCCAACGTATTCGTTAAAGCTGATGATGTCCAACACTTCACCTAACTCATCATTCACGGTCAACAGTCCTGGACGTATTTCCTCTTTTTCCATGGCAGCACCAATCAACCGCACAGAGTCCATCGAACGTGCTTTGGCCGCAAGTCGGCTCAGAAATGCCAAACGTGCCTCACTACGCGGCGTTTCATTGGCTATCGACCAAATCACAATATTGCAACGGTTCTTGTCGCGACATATCATATCCTCCAACTGGTTCTCCGCATTAGCATAAGTGGCCTCATTCCCCCAATGAATGGTCCAATAGACCGGAATCTCCGACCACACCAGCAATCCCATCCGCTCTGCGGCCTTCACCATCTCTTCGTTGTGTGGATAATGGGCTAAACGCACAAAATTGCACCCCATCTCTTTAGCCCACCCCAACAAGGTTTCTGCATGGTCTCGACTATAAGCTCTTCCGCTGTAATAGGCGGTCTCCTCATGTATGCTCACCCCGCGGCAAAATATTTCCTTTCCGTTCAGCAATATCTTCTTTCCTAATGTTTGGATGGTCCTGAAACCTATCTGGTCTTTCACACATTCGTCACCCAAACAGAAGGCCACATCATACAGTTTAGGATTTTCCGGCGACCACAATTCCGGCTTGGCCTTCATCTCAAACCGTACATATCCGTTTGTATCCGTCACAAATTCCTTGTCTATTTTCAGTTCAGGAATCTTCACACGTACCGTTTCCGCTTTTTTGCTCCCGCCTATCTGTATCCAACCTTCCATCGTGCACGTATCATTCTTTTTCAATTGCAGATAGTAATCACGTATAAAGGCTTCATTCACTTCCACTAAGGTCACTGGACGGGTAATGCCGCCAAAGTTCCACCAATCGGAATTCACGGTGGGCACACCCTCAGGCTTTCTTTTGTTGTCCACTTTCACCACCAGGCTGTTTTCGCCTTCTCTCAACAAATGGGTTATCTCATAGTTGAAGGGGGTAAATCCTCCGATATGTTCCCCTATCCTCTTGCCATTCAGCCACACGATGGCTTCATAATTCACGGCTCCAAAATGAAGAAACAGCCGTTTCCCCTCTGCCAAGTTATACGTAAAATGTTTTCTATACCACACCGTACCTTCATAATAATACAATTGGGGGCGTTGCGTATTCCAATCACCCGGTACAAACAGCGTCTTATCCGTTTCAAAATCATATTCCTGCAACACGTGCTTGTCCGAATAGGTTTTATCTTGTGCATATCCGCCGTCATACGGACGCAGGCGGTAGTCATAATATCCGTTTTCAAACGGATCCACTATTGTTTTCCATTGACCATCCTGCGAGGTCGTCTGTCGGCCACTCACATTCATAATCAACGGCGCCTCTTCAGCAAATAACGCATTGCTGAATAACAATATTCCGCCCAAAAGCAGATTTTTAAGTCTATTACTCATTTTCATGTATTTCCTCAGCAATTTGTTGGTCAATAAGGTATCTTATCGGTATTTTTCTCCCAGTCTTCAAATGCCTTTATGGCTTCTTCAGGGAGTAGTTGTTCCGATTTCAACCTACGGTCTTCTATTCTGAGGTCTATCTCGTCATAAATGAAGGAATCATCAAATCCGATGTTTTTTGCATCTGTTTTAGTATTGCCGTAATACATACGGTCCAGCCGTGCCCAATAAATGGCACCCAAACACATCGGACAAGGCTCGCACGAGGTGTAAATATCACAACCGCTCAAATCAAAACGATGCAATTTTGCAGCAGCCTCCCTAATGGCCGATACTTCAGCGTGAGCCGTCGGGTCGCAGTTTGCCGTCACCCGATTTACACCACGGGCAATGATTTCTCCGTCTTTCACAATGACTGCACCAAACGGACCACCGCCATTCTTCACATTTTCAATCGACAAGGCAATAGCCTCTCTCATAAAATCTTCATGTGTCATATTGTTTCATTTAATGTTGATACTTGTTGTTTCATTCATTATACATGGAATAGGCAATGCCTTTTTCCAAACCGCGCAATTCAGCCAATCCTCTCATCCTTCCTATGCACGAATAACCTGGATTGGTATGCTTCCTCAGGTCGTCTATCATCTGGTGTCCATGGTCCGGACGCACAGGAATCGACTCTTTCCGCTTATTCTCCACCTCCAACAGAGCCTTCATTACGGCATACATATCCACATCTCCTTCCAAATGGTTAGCTTCATAAAAATTACCAGACTCATCTCTACGGGTACTGCGTAAATGTACAAAATGTATACGGTCTCCCAGACGTTTCATCATGCCGGGCAAATCATTCTTGGCCGATACGCCCAACGAACCAGTGCAAAAACACAAACCATTGCTCGGATTCGGTACCGCCTCCACTAAGGCCATAAAATCTGACTCACAGCTCATGATACGCGGCAATCCCAATATGGAATAGGGCGGGTCGTCAGGATGTATCACCAGTTTCACCCCTACCTCATCGGCCACGGGTGTTACTTCCCGCAAGAAGGCTATCAGGTGCTTGCGCAGTTGCTCGGCATCTATTCCCTCATAGCGCTTCAACTCTTCCCTGAATTGTTCCAGAGTAAAGCTTTCCTCTGCCCCAGGCAGTCCAGCCAATATAGTACGTGTCAGTTGCTCACACTCATCATTGCCCATGCTTTCAAAACGTTGCCGTGCTTTTTCTTTCTCGGCCTCATCATATTCCTGCTCGGCCTCTTTCCGTTTCAGCACATATAGATCCCACGCAACAAATGCCGCCCGCTCAAAACGCAATCCTTTCGAACCGTCCGCCATCGTATAGGCCAAGTCCGTGCGTGTCCAGTCCAGCACAGGCATAAAGTTGTAGGTCACTGTCCTTATTCCGCAATGTGCCAGATTCCGCAGGCTTTCCTTGTAGTTGTCAATATAGTGTTGATAGTTGCCGCTTCGGGTTTTGATGTGCTCATGCACAGGCAGACTCTCCACTACCGACCAACGCAACCCCATGGCTTCTATCTCTTGCTTGCGTCGCTCAATTTCCTCAATGGTCCACACTTCACCATTGGCTATATGGTGAAGGGCAGTCACTATGCCGGTTGCCCCAGTTTGTTTGATATCTGACAGGCTGATAGGGTCATTCGGACCATACCAACGCCAAGTTTGCTCACACAAATACATATCTGTTTCTTTTGTTTAAATGGAATATGCGTCAAATCCTCCGTCCACTATGGCCACCGTACCAGTCACAAAGCGTGAGGCATCACTAATCAGGTAATGTATCGTACCACACAGTTCTTCGGGCTTTCCAAAACGCCGGAAGGGTGTGTGACTGATAATGTTCTCCCCACGCACAGTCAGGCTACCATCCTCCTGGGTCAGCAATGTACGGTTCTGCTCGGTCAGGAAAAATCCGGGAGCAATGGCATTGATTCGGAAACCCTCACCAAATTTCATGGCCAGTTCTGCTGCCATATATCGGGTGTAGTTGTTTAAGGCAGCCTTGGCAGCGCTGTATCCAATGACACGTGTCAAAGGACGCAATGACGATTCGGAACTGAAATTCACAATCACACCCTCACTTTGGTTTTTCATCGCTTCCAAAAACACATTCGTGGGCAAGATGGTTCCCATCAGATTGATGTCTATCACCTTCCGCAGAGCATCATCACTCAAGTCCAAGCAAGTCTGTCCAGGGGCTATGGTAGCGCCAGCCATATTTCCACCGGCTGCATTGATTAGCACATCCACTTTCCCATAAGCCTTCACTACGGCATCTCTTGCCGCTTCCAGCGATGTACGGACGGTCACGTCACATATATGAAAAAGGGCTTTACCACCTTCTTCCTTTATGTTTTTGACCAAAGCATTACCTTTTGCTTCATTGCGCGCCAGCACAGCAAGAAAAGCTCCCTGCCTTCCCAGATAGACCGACAAGGCACTGCCTAAGACACCACTTCCACCTGTTATCACCACCACTTTTCCTTTTATGTCAAATAAATTTTCCTGCATATCAGTTTGTTTATTGTATCATTATTCTTTCTTTTCCACATTCACTCACTATAATATACACTTGTTGCTTTTTCAACTGAAAACGCCCACTGCATGTATGTTCGATTTCGCATCCCTCTGTTGTATAGATTTTCACGTCTCCCGGACCAATGATTTCCACCTCACAACCTTCTATCTTGTAACACGGCTCCATACTATAGTTACGTACCCATGTAGTGGTATCGGCCATAAAGCGCGCGCCAAGCATCATATCGTTTTCTACCACCACTTCCCGGCAACTCTCGCTATTTCCGTCCGACCATGCTTCAAACAAATATCCCTCTGCCGCTATAGCCTCTATCACTACGGTTTCTCCATGTGCAAAAGTTCCTCCACCCCTCACTTCACCTCTACCTGCCTCACAGGTCAACTGCAACTGATGGGTGGCTTCCGCCAACATAACACGCACATCCCCATTCACTATAATAGTATCCGTTAGCAATTGCTCTGTTCCTATAAAGCAATATTCATCCTCACTCATCTCCCACGAATCTCTATCGGTCAGCACAATGGTATCACCCATATTCCCGTAATAACTTACCAATTCATCGGCATCTCTCACCACATAGACTTTATACACAGGCTTGTCATCACGCAATTGCGGATAGCCTTCTCCACAAATTTGTCCCCACACAGTTTCCTCTATTTGCTCTTCCTGCAATAACCATGCTATCTTGCCGGAATTAAACCCGGACGTTTCCACACTGGCATAACGGTTGCCTTCTGCATTATCAAGGTTCACCGAAGTTTGAGAGCATCCTGCTTCATGATAGCAATTCCAGATTATACCATCAACATAATTCACTGCACATATACCACCTCCCAAAATGGCATCTCCTTTCATCAGTTTGGCCGTACTATAGCAATGCCTCATTTCTCCTCCGTTTATTCCCACTATTCCACCAATATTTATGCTGGTACTTGACGAATGCACTTTCAATATGCCCCTCACATAGCAATTTTCCACCACTCCATTATTTTGTCCGGCTATTCCTCCCACATCACTTTTCCCCAACACATAGGTATCCTCCATTCCCACATTTTCCACCTTTCCTTCCGGACCGATTTTCCCAAACAGGCCTACCGCATAGGCTGTGTTATTGTTAAAATACAGCCCTCTTACAATATGTCCATTCCCATTAAAATGTCCTTTGTAGGAGGTAGTAAAACCAATAGACTCCCAACGGGCTGCCGGTACAAAATTATAAGTGTCCTCACCACACAACTCCGTGTTAAACACGATGTCATCTGTCAAAACCGCACATGCTCTACTGTTGTCTTCATCTGGTCGTATCAACCCATTCACCAGATAAGCAAACCATCTCAACTCGGCCGGCGTGCCTATTTCATACGGATGTTCCACACTCCCATCACCTGATAACGGCTCACTGCGACTTCCATCCCAAATGGCTTCAGCCGAAGTCTTATGACATGCCAGCACAAAAAACAAACCGACTATAATGTAACTGCAATATGTTTTCATGGTTCTCTCATATTAGAGGTTTCTGCAAAAATACTCATTTAAAAGCTTTCTGTCAAACAAAACCCTTCAAATGGAAGCAACAGCACTTTCACTTGAACCAGTTTTAATTTCTACAACAGTACGACAAATAAAAAGCATGAACATATTTCAACATCCATGCTTTTCCTATCTAGAAGTCCCCCAAAGGTTTCATCTTACGCTTACAGATGCCGTACTTTCTTCTTTCTGTCAAGTGTCTCTGTAAACTTGTGGGCGAAACCTATACTCACAAACTCCTTGAATTGCAGTTTTGCTTTCTCACCCTCTGCCAATATGGCCGTACTGTCATAACGTGGATACAAGGAAACACGAGCTGACAAATAACGGTTAATGATGAAATTGGCTACCAACTCCAATTCCACTTCCACTTTCTTGTAATTGGTATACAGATAAAAACGGCTGTCCAACTGAATAGCGTCTATAGGCTTAAAGGAATAGACCACCTTGAGTGAACTACCCACTTCATTCAACATATCCTTGTCCGATTCCACACCGAAGTCATTCTGGTTAATATGCGCAGTATCTCTCACATATACAAACTTATAGGCTATCGGTGCAAGCATAACTGACAATTGGTCATTAGGTTTATAATCAAGACCTACACCAATATTCAAACGAATAGGCGCAAAAGCGGCAGTTTTCAGTTCCGGCGAATTGGCTTCCTTATAGGTATTGAAAAATTGGGTAAGGAATTCCACAGAACCAGTATAATAGAATTTGTCAAATGCCTTTATACCCAACTTACTTTGTATGCGGAACACATCATCATTGGTGCTCAGCTTTCGCAAGGTGTCTCCCTCTACACTATTAAAACCTGCCCGCCATTCTGCGGTGTTTTCCCATTGGATATTGTCCTTGTTGTCATAGTTGATACTTCCGTCCAATATACCCAAAATGGATATATTGCTATTGCCGCCTTTATACCAGTTTTTAGAGATATAGTTCTGTGAAAACTGGAATATGGCCGACCCTTTTCTCACCCAACGGGCTACCTTGATTTTTTCCACCTGTATATCTGAATAATTGCCTTTGGGACCATTGGTTTCAAACTTCACTTTCTTCCACTCCTGGTCATGTATCTTTCTATTTTTCAATTGCGAAATATCTGGCAATTCATTGTACATCCCTTTATACAGACCGGCATTATGCCCTGACAAATAAACACGTGCATCATCACGCAATTTTTCCAATGCTATTTGGTTGGAAAACAAGGTGTCAGATATAGACTTTTCTTTTGCCCCCAATTGCTTCGGAGTGCCAAAATACAATTTCCCAAAATCCAGCTTACCATCCCAATTTATCTTCCGTTCTATCGGTTTGAACACCAACTCAATACACAATGGGTTGTATTGTTCTGAAAGTAGTCTACGTCTTTTTATCAAGGTGGAATCACCAGTAGTACATGCCACATATGAACTGTCCATCTCTGCCTTGTGCAAGGCCTCTATACTATCATTCTGGCGTGCCAACATTTTTCCCTGTTCTTCCAATTTCTGCAGCAATATTGCTTCCAATACACTGTCCATATTTGCTGTATTCAGCAAGTCTTTCATATAAACGGTATCCTGTAAAACAACAGTATCGTTGGCTGCCCAAAAAGGAGATGCTGAAGCAAAATGCGGCAGCAACAACATAAACAGGGCTAGTAATGTAATAGAAATAAATCTCATAAACCTTTTAACTCTTCCTTTGACAAATGAGGTGCAAAAATAGTGAAAGGCAAGTGGAGTAACAAATTTGTGCAAGCTGAAAACAAAAACAAGAAATCTATATAATCACACCATCCTGCATTTTCACTACACGGTCTGAAATTTGGGCCAACTCACTATCATGTGTCACTATCACTATGGTCTGTCCAAATTCCTCACGCATGGTGAGCAACAATCTGTGTAATTCCTGCTTGTTGGCACTGTCGAGGCTACCGGATGGCTCATCAGCCAATATTACGGAAGGATTATTAATCAATGCACGGGCTGCCGCCACTCGCTGGCGTTCACCGCCTGACATTTGATTGGGCTTATGATACAAACGATCTGACAAATTCAGTCGGGTCAATATGTCTTTTGCACGTCTCTCTGCCACTGAAAAATGCTCATTGCCTATCAATGCAGGCATCATCACATTCTCCAAGGCCGTAAATTCGGGCAGCAACTGATGAAACTGGAAAATAAAGCCTATCTCCTTGTTGCGAAAAGCCGCCAATCCTTTTTCTGACATTCCCGTCACTTTTCGACCGGCTATTTCCACGCTACCCCTATCTGGCTTATCCAACGTACCGATTATCTGCAATAACGTGGTCTTTCCAGCCCCACTTGCCCCAACAATTGAAACCACCTCACCCTTGTCTATTTGCAGACTCACTCCTTTGAGTACCTCCAGAGTATCAAAGCGCTTATGAATATTTTCAACCTTAATCATTGTTTTGCTTGCTTTACTATTTCCCTGATAACATGTGATGCCAGCCAGCAGCCAAAGAGGTTAGGCATATACGAAACAGTACCTGTGGTCGTTTTTTTATAACGCTCTCCGCTTACCTCTAAAACACAACTTCTGTCTATTGGTTCTGTCGAATAGACACAAGTGATACCATGTTTGACACCCATTTTTGCCAAACGCGTTCTCACCACCTTGGCTAAGGGACAATAATTGGTTTTGGAAATATCGGTCAACCGTACTTGTGAAGGATCCGACTTTCCACCGGAACCCATCGAAGATACCACTGGCAAACCCCGTTGGTGACAAGCTGCCAACAACATAACCTTTGGAGTCACCGTATCAATGGCATCTACCACATAATCATACGGGTACTCGTCCAAAATAGCATCTACATTGTCTTCTTGAAGGAACTCATTATGGACTGTAATATCCAGTTGCGGATGAATGGAACGCAAACGTGAAGCCCACGTTTCTGCTTTTGAACAGCCAATCACATCATGAGTGGCAATCAACTGGCGGTTGATATTGCTGGACTGAATACAATCATTGTCAACAATCGTCACATGCCCTATTCCTGAACGGACCAACATTTCTGCCGCTGCTCCACCGACACCCCCCACACCTACAATCAAGACGGAGGCTTTCATTAAACCTTGCATGCCGGCTTCGCCAAACATCAACCGAGTTCTGCCGAGCCACTCCTCCATCATTTATATATTATATATACTTTGTGAAGCAACCCTATCAGCTGTATCTTTGTCCTTGAGAAGATATATCAGACACAAGGCATAATCATAGGCAACTCCCGGACCTTTGGCCGTAATTACATTACCGTCAACCACTACAGAATCATCGACATAACTGTCACCTAAGTAGGATTCAAAACCAGGATAACAAGTGGCTTTCTTACCTTCCAACAAATGGAGTTGTCCCAAGACAGAAGGGGCGGCACAAATGGCTCCTATACGTTTGCCTTTTTCGTTTTGTTCAGTCAAAAGACGGCACAAAGGCTGATGTTCACCCAAATGCTTTGTACCAGGCATTCCACCGGGCAACATAAGCAGTTCCGCATTTGAAAAATCACACTGTTCAAACAGCAAATCAGCATGTAAGGTAATACCATGAGACCCTGTTACGTCCTTTTTACCACTGACCGATACAGTATTAATATTGATTCCTGCCCTCCGCATCAAATCAACAGGGGTTACAACTTCCAGTTCTTCAAAACCTTCTGCCAAAAAAAGATACACTTCCATAAGCTCGATTATTTATATTATTTCAGTCGGAAATTAAATGTAATAGAACCTGACGCTTCTCCCTTTCCTGCTGAAAAGCGTGTTGTCAAAGCGGCTTTTCTGGCGGCTTCACGGAGAGTGGGGTCCGATATTGTTCCACCGCCTATAGTAGCTGAAACCACCTTACCCGACGCATCTACACGAATACTGACAACTACCGTTCCCTCCAAATTACGTTCATAAGCGGGTGTAGAAATCCGTCCCACCAGATTCCTACCGTTCAGTGACCATGAATTGCCACCCGATGTTCCTTTACCCAACGGATTGCCTTCATACTTGTCTCCCTGACTGCTACCACTTCCACTGCCGTTAGGCGTATTACCAAATAGTCCTCCCAATTTATTGGCCTTATCTATCGCCTCCTGTTCCTTACGCCTTTGTTCCGCCAACGCAGCTTCCTGAGCACGTTTTTCTGCCGCCAAACGTTCCTGCTCTTCACGTTGTTTCCGCTGCCACTCCGCCTGCTCCGCTTTGCGTTTACGCTCTTCTTCACTCTCTTCCGGCAATGCCAAAGAAGGGTCCTCTTGGGTCATAAGGTCGTTTTGACTGGGACGGTTTTCCACAGGAGGAGGAGAAACGGGCGTAGTACGTGCCATCATGTCCTCCGCATAGCCAGCACCGCTGTCAGCATTGCCAAAACTTACCATGATGCCTTCATCCTCCACTGGCACATTGATACGCATATGAACAAACCACAGCAAAAGAAACAGTAGCAGACAAGCTACTACCGAACTGATGATTCCATATATTTCTGATTTTTTCATTTCGCCGTCTTAGTGGCTATAACTAACTTCAACTTATGCTCATTCGCTATGTCCAACACACGCACTACTTCCTTATAGGCAATATCCTGGTCGGCATGCAAAGCTATATAGGTTGTAGTATCCTGCGCCACGAGTTGCATGATATAGGGCTCCAGTGCGTCTGCATCTATCGGCTGAGGCTTTTCACGCCCTACAGCCACATAATATCTGCCCAACGCATCTATTGTCACTTTTGCTACTGTGGCACGCGTGGTTGTCTTTGCTCTGCTTTGGGGCAAATTCACCTTTATGTCGTTAGGCGATGACATTGTACTGGCCATAATAAAGAAAAGCAGCAGCAAAAATATCAAGTCGGTCATGGACGACATATTAAAGGTAGCATCCACTTTATTTCTCCGTTTCAGTGCCATAATGATTCTTTTTGGGGGATTACACTAATAGAACGGGTTATGCCGGTTCATTCAGCAAGTCCAGGAATTCCATCGTTCCGGTTTCCAATTTTCGCATAACAGCATCTATACGAGCCACCAGATAGTTGTAGGCGAAATAGGCCAAGATACCTACAATAAGACCACCAATCGTGGTGACCATGGCCTGATACATACCTGTTGACAAAGAACCCAGCTCTATAGTACCGCCACTGGTTTGAGCCATATTATAGAAAGTGCTGACCATACCGGTCACTGTTCCCAAGAACCCTAACATAGGCGCACCTCCGGCTATCGTGGCCAAAATAACCAGACCTTTTTCCAATTTGGCTATTTCAATATTACCTACATTTTCTATGGCAACCAACACGTCATTCATCGGACGACCTAAACGGCTGATACCCTTTTCCACCATACGCGCTGTTGGATTGTCAGTTTCATGACACAAACGGATAGCCGAGTCAATCTTACCTTCATGGATATAATCTTTTATGCGGTTCATAAACGATTTATCCTCCTTTGATGCCTTTTTCAAGGTCACCAAACGTTCCACAAAAAGATAAATGGCCAAAGCAAACATCAGGGCCAATACTATCATGATAGGTCCACCATAAGTGGCCATTGTCCATAAGTTCATTTTCTCCGGCTCTTCCGCCAAAGCGGGAGCATTCAATGCCAGAGTGTCTGTGATTTGCAGAAAAATGCTAAGTAAGTTCATAATTAACGCAGTTGTTCTTTATATTTTTTGATTGTTTGTTCCAGTCCGAAATAAAGGGCGTCCGATATCAGTGCATGGCCAATGGACACCTCATCCAAATAGGGAATATGCTCCTTGAGAAAATGTAGATTGTCCAAATTCAAATCATGCCCGGCATTCAAGCCTAAACCGAAACTACGGGCAGCTTCTGCCGCCAACACAAACGGACGGACAGCTTCCTCAGCCTGCTCGTGAAAATGAGAAGCGTATGGTTCTGTATAGAGTTCTACTCTATCGGCCCCTGCCAAAGCCGCATATTCAACTCGTTCGGGCAAGGCATCCACAAACACGGAAACACGAATACCATCTTCCTTAAACGGCAATATGATATCTTTCAGAAAATCCAAATGTGTCTTGGTGTCCCATCCTGCATTGGAGGTCAAAGCCTGTGGTGGGTCAGGAACCAAAGTAACCTGGTCCGGATGGACCTCACGCACTAATCTGACAAACGGTTCTGAAGGATAACCTTCTATATTGAACTCTGTCTGGACACGTGGCCTGATTTCACGTACATCACTATAACGGATATGACGCTCATCGGGACGCGGATGCACGGTTATGCCTTCTGCACCGAAACGCTCACAATCCAATGCCACCTGCAGAACATTGGGTACATTGCCGCCACGTGCATTCCGTAAGGTGGCTATCTTATTCACATTTACACTTAATCGTGTCATGGGTAAACAGTTTTTTTGCTACGATGCAGTTATGGTTGCCGACTTGACATTTTTTTTGTTACTTTGCATAAGAATCGGCAAATACAACAGATGTAACATGCTTAATGCTGCAAAGATAATGCAAACATAAGCAGAATGCAAATTTGTATGCCAACACTGTCGATTTCTTTTAGTCAGTTGTTTTGTTAAAAAACACAAATCCCAATTAGAATGAAAGTTGCCATATTTGGAAATACCGACAAAAAACAGACGCTGGACCAAGTACGTTGTGCACTCCAACTCCTGCAAAACAACGGTTTGCAGGTTCTTTTATCCGATGAGCTCTCTCACACATTGGACGAACATCTAACAAAGGAATGTGCTATCTGGAACCGCAACATTCCCATCGACTGGGCATTGAGCATAGGAGGTGATGGCACTTTTCTGACTACTGCCGCGCGAGTCAAGGCAGAAACCCCTATATTAGGGCTGAACACAGGCCGACTCGGCTTTCTGGCAGACATCGCTGCCGATGAAACAGAAAATGCCCTAAAAAAGGTAATAGAGGGTAAGTATTCCATTGAACGGCGAACCACACTTCAGATAAATGACCAATCCGGCCAATTGCTGGGCAACAATCCTTATGCTCTCAATGAAATTGCCGTACTCAAGCAGGATTTGTCTTCCATGATAACGGTACATGTCACGTTGAATGGAGAATATCTCCACAGCTACCAGGCCGACGGCCTCATCATCGCTACGCCGACTGGCTCCACCGCCTACTCATTGAGTGTAGGAGGTCCCATATTGACACCGGAAGAAAGAAACCTTATCCTTTCTCCTGTTGCCACCCATAGCCTGAATGTACGACCACTGGTTATCCCTGACGACTGGAAAATCGATTTGGCCATAAACAGCCGCTCTGAGAGTTTCCTGGTTTCGCTCGACGGACGTTCGCAAGTTCTTAACCACAACGTCCGACTTTCTGTTTCAACTTCCGATAGAATTGTCAGTACCATACGTATTGAGGGACATTCATTTTTCCAAACGCTGAAATCCAAACTCATGTGGGGTGCCGACATGAGACAATAAAGCACTATTTTTTCACCATTACTATATTTTAGGGGGACATGCAGCAATCTGCATGTCCCCCTAAAATATTTATAACACTTATTGCAATTAAACTATTGCTGCAAAAGCATCTTTAGTCTTTCAACTTAGCACAAAGGAATTCGCGGTTCAAACGGGCTATATTGCTCAATGAAACGCTCTTTGGGCATTCTGCTGCACAAGCACCCGTGTTGGTACAGTTACCAAATCCCAGCTCATCCATTTTGGCCACCATGGCTTTAGCACGGGCTGCTGCTTCAATCTTTCCTTGTGGAAGCAAAGCAAGCTGGCTCACTTTGGCTGCTACGAACAACATAGCAGAGCCATTCTTACATGCAGCTGCACAAGCACCGCAACCTATACAGGAAGCTGCATCCATAGCCAAATCTGCATCACGCTTAGGAATAGGTATTGCATTGGCATCAGGTACACCACCGGTGTTTACTGAAATAAAACCTCCGGCTTGGATAATCTTATCATATGCACGACGGTCAACCATCAAGTCCTTGATGATAGGAAATGCTGCAGAACGCCATGGTTCTACTGTGATTGTCTCACCATCTTTAAATTTACGCATGTGCAATTGGCAAGTGGTAATCTCGCTTTCCGGACCATGTGGATGACCATTGATGTAAAGTGAGCACATACCGCAAATACCTTCACGACAGTCATGGTCAAATGCGATAGGTTCTTGACGTTGGCTGATCAACTTTTCATTCAGCACGTCCAACATTTCAAGAAACGAACTGTCGGTTGATATGTTTTGCAAATCATAAGTCTCAAAATGACCCTTTGCCTTTGGGCCGGCTTGACGCCATACCTTCAATTTGATATTTATTGTCTTGTCCATTGTCTTAATTTTTTAAAGTCCATTGAAAACTACTATCATTCACTAGCTCTTGTAATTACGCGTTTGACGTGTTACAAATTCGTAGTCAAGCGGCTCTTTAATAAGGGTCGGCTCTTTGTCTTCTCCGTTATACTTCCAGCAGGCAGCATAAGAGAATTTGTCGTCCTGACGCAAAGCTTCACCTTCCGGTGTCTGATATTCTTCACGGAAGTGACCACCGCAAGATTCTTCACGATGCAATGCGTCGCGGGCCATCAACTCACCGATTTCAATGAAGTCAGCCAAACGCAAAGCTTTTTCCAATTCCACATTCAAACCTTCAGCAGTTCCTGGAATATATACATTGCTCCAGAATTCTTTCTTGACTACCTTGATTTTCTCCAATGCGGTGCGCAAGCCTTCTGCTGTACGTCCCATACCAACGAAATCCCACATGATCAAACCTAACTCACGGTGGATGCTGTCAACGGAACGTTTACCCTGGATACCCATCAATTTCTTGATCTTATCTTCAACGGCTTTTTCTGCTTCTGCAAATTCTGGCAAGTCTGTGCTCATACGTGGCACACTGATTTGATCAGCCAAATAGTTTTGAATAGTATAAGGCAATACGAAATAACCGTCAGCCAAACCTTGCATCAAAGCAGATGCACCCAAACGGTTAGCACCGTGGTCAGAGAAGTTAGCCTCACCGATACAGAACAATCCTGGGATAGAAGTTTGCAATTCATAGTCAACCCAAATACCACCCATTGTATAGTGGATAGCAGGGAAAATCATCATTGGGTTTTCGTATGGATTTTCGTCCACGATTTTTTCGTACATCTGGAACAAGTTACCATACTTGGCAGCAACTACATCCTTGCCCAAACGTTTGATGGCGTCAGAGAAATCAAGGAATACAGCCAAGCCGGTTGAGTTCACACCATAACCTGCATCGCAACGTTCTTTAGCGGCACGTGATGCAACGTCACGAGGAACCAAGTTACCGAATGCAGGATAACGGCGTTCCAAATAATAGTCGCGGTCTTCTTCCGGTATATCACGGCCTTTCAGTTTGCCAGCTTGCAATGCTTTCGCATCTTCCAGTTTTTTAGGCACCCAGATACGTCCGTCATTACGCAAAGATTCTGACATCAAAGTCAATTTTGATTGGAAATCTCCGTGTACCGGAATACAGGTCGGGTGAATCTGTGCGTAGCATGGGTTAGCAAAATAGGCACCTTTCCTATAGATTTGCATAGCAGCAGAACCATTGGAAGCCATAGCGTTGGTAGAAAGGAAGAAAGTATTTCCATAACCACCAGTACCGATTACTACAGCATGTGCAAAGAAACGTTCAATGCGTCCAGTTACCAGGTTACGTGCAATAATACCACGTGCACGTCCGTCAATGATAACTACATCCAACATTTCATAACGGCTGTACATTTTCACTTTTCCTTTACCGATTTGACGGCTCAAAGCTGAGTAAGCGCCCAACAGCAGCTGTTGTCCTGTCTGACCCTTAGCATAGAATGTACGTGACACCTGTGCACCACCAAATGAACGGTTGTCCAGCAATCCGCCGTATTCGCGTGCGAATGGAACACCCTGTGCTACACATTGGTCAATAATATTGTTGGACACTTCAGCCAAACGGTAAACGTTGGCTTCACGTGCGCGATAGTCACCACCCTTGATGGTATCATAGAACAAACGATATACAGAGTCACCGTCGTTCTGATAGTTCTTGGCTGCATTGATACCACCTTGTGCTGCAATGGAGTGTGCACGGCGAGGTGAATCCTGAATACAGAAGTTCAACACATTGAAGCCAAGTTCTGCCAATGTAGCGGCAGCTGAACCACCGGCCAAACCTGTACCGACAACAATAATGTCCAGACGGCGCTTGTTGGCTGGGTTCACCAGTTTCTGGTGTGCTTTGTAGTTTGTCCACTTTTCGGCCAACGGACCTTCAGGTATCTTGGCGTCTTTCGGAGTAATGATATTCTTTTCTTCTGTAACGACTGCAGCTTTAACAGCATCGGCTACCTTTCCGGCAGCATCTTTCACTGCTTCAACGGCTTCCTTCGTTTCTGGGGCATCCATCAGCTCTTGCACCTTGTCTGCCACCTTTTCTGCAGCTTGTTGGAGTACTTCCTTAGCCTCTTCAACTATATTTGTTTTCTTTGCCATAAAAAATTAATTTGCTATATCAAACCATACATAGTATTTTATCTTCTATTGCTCAATAAAAATTTAATCATCTCTCTTATACGAGACAAAAGAGAATAAAGCAACTAACAAAAATATTTTTTCAT
>JADIMG010000049.1 GCA_017694875.1 Candidatus Gallipaludibacter merdavium | reverse complement strand
TGGGTTTGGAAGGATATGAACGGCTGATTGGGCAGATGCGAGAAAAAGGAATTGACCTTCCCTTGATAGCAATTGGAGGTATCATGTATGATGATATTCCGGATTTATGGGAAAAAGGTGTCTCTGGCATTGCTTTGAGTGGAAGTGTATTGCGGGCAGAAAATCCTGTGAGTGAGATGAAGCGGATAGTAAATAGAATAAATCAAACAGAAAAAACAATATAATAACATGGAAAATAACGTAAGAATAACCTATCCAGGCTCGGAAAAAGTCTATCTGAAAGGCACACTTTTTCCTGAGATTAATGTAGGCATGCGAGTGGTTGCACAAACGCCTACGGTTACAGTTGAAGGTGATGTAAGGGAGGAACGTCCTAATCCTTCAGTGTATATTTATGATACTTCTGGTCCATATAGCGACCCGAATATAGTTACTGACGTTCGCAAAGGCTTGCCGAGAATGCGTGAACCTTGGATATTGAAGCGGGGAGGAGTAGAACGCTTGAAGGAAATTTCATCTGAATATGGACGCATGCGGCGTGACGACCGTTCGCTGGATTCCCTTCGTTTTGAACATATTGTACTGCCCCTCAGAGCGAAAGACGGATGTCAGGTAAGTCAGTTGTATTATGCGAAACAGGGGATAATTACCCCCGAAATGGAGTATGTTGCCATACGTGAGAATATGAATTGCAAGGAGTTGGGTATTGATACACACATTACTCCGGAATTTGTACGCAGTGAAGTGGCGGCTGGCCGTGCTGTTATTCCAGCCAATATAAATCATCCCGAAGCAGAACCAATGATTATAGGGCGCAACTTTCTTGTGAAGATTAATACTAATATCGGTAATTCGGCTACAACTTCAAGCATTGATGAGGAAGTGGAAAAGGCTGTGTGGAGTTGCAAGTGGGGAGGAGATACTTTGATGGATTTGTCAACCGGTGCCAATATCCATGAAACGAGGGAATGGATTGTTCGAAACTGTCCGGTACCTGTAGGTACAGTGCCAATGTATCAGGCAATGGAAAAAGTCAATGGTCGTGCAGAAGATTTGACCTGGGAATTGTTCAAGGATACGTTGATTGAACAATGTGAACAAGGGGTGGATTACTTTACGATTCACTGCGGCATACGTTTGCAGAACATTCATCTTGCAGACAAGCGTATGACGGGTATGGTGAGTCGTGGAGGAAGTATCATTTCCAAATGGTGTCAGATACATCAGAAAGAAAGTTTCCTGTATGAGCATTTTGATGATATATGTGATATTCTGGCAAAATATGATGTGGCTATTTCGCTTGGCGATGGTTTGCGTCCGGGAAGTATCTATGATGCAAATGACCGTGCACAATTTGCAGAACTTGACACGATGGGGGAATTGGTGCAGCGTGCTTGGGACAGAAATGTGCAGGTATTTATTGAAGGACCGGGTCATGTGCCTATGGACAAGATTCCGGAAAACATGCAACGTCAGATAGAAAAATGTCACAATGCACCTTTTTATACACTTGGACCACTTGTAACGGATATTGCTCCCGGATATGACCACATAACCAGTGCTATTGGTGCGGCACAGATTGGATGGCTGGGAACGGCAATGTTGTGTTATGTAACGCCTAAAGAACATCTGGCCTTGCCTAATCGGGAAGATGTGCGGGTTGGAGTGGTTACTTATAAACTGGCTGCCCATGCGGCGGATTTGGCCAAACATCATCCCGGCGCAATAGTAAGGGATAATGCATTGAGTAAAGCGCGCTATGAATTCCGTTGGAAAGACCAGTTTAATTTAAGCTTAGACCCTGAGCGTGCATTGGAATATTATAAAACAGCCAATCATGTAGGAGGCAAATACTGCACCATGTGCGGACCTAATTTCTGTGCTATGCGTATAAGCCAGACAATAAAGGAAGGCGAGTGTGAAGAATAGAAACTATTGACAAATGTGTTTTACCAATTAAAATAAAAGAAAGATGATTGAAAAGAATGTATCAAGAGGTATAATCAGTACCTATTTTAGCAAGCTGGAACGTAATCTTGACCTTGATGTTGCCATTGTGGGAGGAGGTCCTTCTGGTGTTGTAGCTGCCTATTATTTGGCAAAGGCAGGATTGAAAGTGGCTCAATTCGACCGTAAATTGTCTCCTGGTGGTGGCATGTGGGGCGGTGCCATGATGTTTAATCAGATTGTAGTACAGAAAGAGGCTATCGACATTGTAAAGGACTTTGAAATAAATTATGAGCCTTATGATGAAGATTTGTTTGTGATGGACTCAGTAGAGAGTACGTCTGCCCTGTTGTATAAAGCAGTTCACGCTGGTGCGACAATATTCAATTGCTATTCTGTGGAAGATGTGGTATTTAAAAACAATGTTGTCAGTGGTGTAGTTGTAAACTGGACACCCGTATTGCGTGAAGGCATGCATGTGGATCCGTTGAATATTATGGCAAAGTGCGTTATTGATGGAACGGGCCATGACAGCGAGATGTGCAAGACCGTAGCACGCAAGAATGGAATACGTCTTGCTACTGAAACTGGCGATGTCGTTGGTGAACGTTCATTGGATGTAATTGCTGGAGAGAGTGAAGTTGTCAAAGGCACAAAAGAGATTTATCCAGGCTTATATGTTTGCGGTATGGCTGCATCAGCAGTAAGTGGTACTCCGCGTATGGGACCTATTTTCGGTGGCATGTTGATGTCTGGTAAGAAAGTGGCTGAATTGATAATTGAAAAGTTGAAATAATGTATGAGGGGTTATGAAGTTGAGGCTTTGGCTGAAACTTCATAACTCTGTTTTTTTGTATGTAGGCCCAAAGGGCTATTTGAACATGATATGGATGCAAACAAGATGCTTTGGATTGTAATAACTTCTCCCGATTTTTTTTCTGGTGAGGCCTTGTTTATTCATCGTCTGTTGGCTTGTGGGGTTGATATTGTTCATTTGCGCAAGCCGTTAGCAACGAAAGAAGAGTGTGAGCGTTTGCTGGCAGAACTTTCTCCGGAAGACCGCTCGCACATTGTGATACATGATTTTTTTGAATTGGTCGCACCTTATGGATTACGCGGGATACATCTGAATGCCCGTCGGAATTTGCCGCCTGTCGGTTATAAGGGACATGTAAGCCGCTCGTGTCATTCTTTGGAGGAAGTGAAACGCTATAAGGATGAGTGTGATTATGTGTTTTTAAGTCCTATTTTTGATAGTGTTTCCAAACAAGGTTATACATCGGCATTTAATGATGCCGTTTTACGGCAAGCATCAGAAGACAAGATAATTGACAATAAGGTTGTTGCTTTGGGTGGCATTACTTCCGATAAAATAAGATATTTGCATTCATTGCACTTCGGAGGTGCTGCAATGCTGGGGTTTATTAATAGTTTGGCTCAATTGGGAGAGAATGAGCAACTTGACTGTTTGATTGCTGTAAAGTCTTGTTTTGAAGCTCTTTAGTGCTTCTCAGCTGTCCGATTGACCTTCGCTTGAAAAATATCACATATCTGACTTTTTAGGAAATCACTTTTCTTTTGTCTCATTCATTTGTTTGGCAAAGTTTACTTTGGTATCTTTGCCTAGACTTGTCATGTGATTAAAGTGGAGGGAATGTTTGGATGATTGTCTTATACTAAATGTTTGCGAAGGAAGAATCTCCAATAATGGCTGAAAAGTACTTTTTGATATATGGATTGTCTTAATCAAACTAACCAATTAAAAAATTGAATATGAAAAGAGTCATTTTAAATCTGGGACTTTTGTTTGTTGTCCTTGCTGTGGCGGCGCAAGATACTTACTTGGCCGAGAAATTTGTATCTTCCAAAAAAGATACTTTGAACTATCGTTATATTGTACCTGAAAACATGCAGGAGGGCCAGCAATATCCGTTAGTGCTTTTTCTGCATGGAGCTGGTGAGAGGGGAAGTGACAATGAAAAACAGTTGACCCATGGTGGACAGATGTTCCTTAATCCAGTCAATCGTGAAAAATATCCCGCTTTTGTCCTTTTTCCACAATGTCCAGAAAAGGCTTTCTGGGCTTATCCTGCCCGTCCTGATTCGTATTCCCCGGTCAGAATGCCCCAATTGAAAGAACAACCACCCATTTTTCAGGCTGTGAAAGAACTTCTTGACACATATCTGGAGAATCCGCAAGTTGACAAGAAACGTGTTTATATAATTGGTCTGTCCATGGGAGCCATGGGAACGTATGACATGATTAGCCGTTATCCGGAAATTTTTGCAGCGGCAATACCTATCTGTGGAACTGTGAATCCAACCAAACTGAATGCGGTGAAGGGACATGACATTCATGTACGTATTTTCCATGGTGATGCAGATGATGTGGTTCCTGTAACGGGTTCCCGTGAGGCATATAAAACATTGAAATCCTTGGGAGTAGACGTGGAATACATTGAATTTCCCGGATGTAATCACGGAAGCTGGAATCCTGCATTCAATTATCCGGATTTTATGCAGTGGCTATTCACCCAAGAACGTGATTAGGAAGGAATTTCTCTGCAAGGAGGAGGTACGGGAAGAAGCTGGATTTTATCCCTTAGGTGCAAGGATATATTAAATTTTGAATGAGGCTGAACACTTGGCTTGGAAAAATGTTATCTTTGTAGACAAAGAAAACGAGTTTGTTGATTCACTTTTAAATATTGAGATTATGGAATTTCTAACGAATGAAAAACTGACAATTGTAGGAGCTGCAGGTATGATTGGCTCAAACATGGCACAAACAGCTATTATGATGCATCTTACACCAAACATCTGTTTGTACGACCCTTATGCACCAGGTCTGGAAGGCGTGGCAGAAGAGATGTTTCACTGTGGTTTTGAAGGATTGAATCTGACTTTTACTTCTGATATTAAAGAGGCATTGACGGATGCCAAATATGTGATTTCTTCAGGAGGTGCTGCACGTAAAGCAGGGATGACCCGTGAAGATTTGCTGAAAGGTAATGCTGCTATTGCAGAAGAATTCGGCAAAAATGTAAAAGCATACTGCCCTGATGTAAAACATGTAGTGGTAATTTTTAATCCTGCTGATATTACAGGATTGATTACCTTGTTATACTCTGGTTTGAAGCCGTCTCAGGTTACTACTTTGGCAGCACTTGACAGCACACGTCTGCGCAGTGAATTGGCAAAACATTTCCACATGTCTCCTGATAAAATCGAGAATTGCCGTACTTATGGTGGTCATGGGGAACAGATGGCTGTTTATGCTTCTACAGCTAAAGTGGATGGCAAACCATTATTGGATATAATAGGTACTCCAGAACTGACAAAAGAACAATGGGCTGAAATCCAGACAAAAGTAACGAAGGGTGGAGCAAATATTATTGCTTTGCGTGGACGTTCTTCATTCCAAAGCCCAGCCTATATCTCCATTGAGATGATTGCGGCAGCGATGGGAGGAAAACCTTTCGCATGGCCTGCAGGTACATATGTATATAGCCACGGATTTGACCACATTATGATGGCTATGGAAACGGAAATTACAAAAGACGGTGTTTGCTATAAGGAACTTAAAGGTACGCCGGAAGAAGAAGCCAAATTGCAGGAAAGCTACAAACATTTATGTGCGCTGCGTGATGAGGTAATTGAGATGGGTGTACTGCCTCCTATCGACCAATGGCATAGCATTAATCCGAATATTGACTAGGATTCAGTCCGATGAAATAGAAAAACTGCACCATTTTAAGTGGTGCAGTTTTTTTATGGAAGAATGGATACAAATACACAATTTTAATTCCAACCCCATTTGTGAAAAAAGAATTATTTCTTTTCTTTGATAGAAATGGCATAACCACCGCCAGGAGCTACATATTGTTTCAGTTTGGACTTAGAGGTCACTGTAATTGTTTTTATTTCATAGCTCTGTGAATTGTTCTCATAGTTGGTATCTTTTGTATCACTATAGATTGTGGCTTCGTATTTTTTCCCTTTGTCCAGAAAATCGAACTTGATTTCTGAGGTACGGGCATTGTAGCCTCCAACGCTTCCCACAAACCAATCTCCAGTATTTTTTGCTTTACGGGCAATCGTAATATATTCTGCAGGTTCCGCTTCCAGATACACACTTTTTTCCCATTCCATAGCTACATCTTTGATGAATTGGAAGGCGTCCAGATATTGCTCATAAGTCTCTGGTAGGTCTGCAGCCATATGAAGCGGACTGTACATGGTTACATACAGAGCCAATTGATTGGCAATGGTGGTGTTGGCATGTACTTTTCGGTCTGGATTATATTTGGAGATGTCGTGTTGGAAGATGCCAGGTGTGTAGTCCATTGGACCACCAATCAGTCGTGTAAAAGGCAATATGGCTGTATGATATGGTTTAATGCTTGCCATACCATGGTATTCTGTGCCTCTGGCTGATTCGTTGCCAATTAGGTTGGGATAGGTACGGCAAATACCTGTTGGCCGAACTGCTTCAT
The DNA here is from genome assembly GCA_017694875.1 of Candidatus Gallipaludibacter merdavium. Classification (GTDB taxonomy): domain Bacteria; phylum Bacteroidota; class Bacteroidia; order Bacteroidales; family Paludibacteraceae; genus Gallipaludibacter; species Gallipaludibacter merdavium. Next base: position 41,654 of record JADIMG010000049.1, on the reverse strand, counting down.
GGGCATTAATCATGATGTGATAATCAGCCGCTTTTTCCAAAGCATATTGATAATGGTTGACCAGCCATTGGCTATAATGGTGCTCACCGCGAGGAATGATGTTGCCTACATAACCACTTTTGACAGCTTCATATCCGTTGTCCACCATATATTGGTAGGCTTTATCCAGATGGCGTTCATAATTACGGATGGAAGAGGAGGTTTCATGGTGCATAATCATTTTTACTCCCTTGCTTTTTGCATAGTCACGTATGCCTTCCATATCAAAATCAGGATATGGGGTAACGAAATCGAATACATAGTCTTTGGAATTACCGAACCAGTCTTCCCAGCCTTCGTTCCAGCCTTCAACCAGGACTCCGTCAAAACCATGTTTGGCTGCAAAATCAATATATTTCTTTACGTTTTCTGTGTTGGCAGCATGTCGGCCATGAGGTTTCGCTTTGCTGTAATCGGTTTCTCCTAAATGGATACTTGGAAAATCCCATGTATAAGACCAGTCACTTTTTCCGGTAATCATTTCCCACCACACACCAACATATTTGTAGGGTCTAATCCATGAAGTGTCTTCAATTTTGCAAGGCTCATTCAGGTTGAGCGTAATGCGTGATGCCAATATATCGCGTGCGTCATCACTTACAATAATGGTACGCCAAGGGGATTGGCAAGGAGTCTGCATGTAGCCCTTGTCACCTTGTGAATCTGGGGTAAGCCATGATTCGAATATCATATTCTTGTCATCCAAATTCAGGTGCATGCAGGAATAATCGATAAGTGCAGCTTCATGCAAATTGATGTATAAACCATCATCGGTTTTCAACATCAGGGCAGTTTGCACTCCTGTGGGTGAGAATGTGGTTTGCGACAGGTTATCGGAAATTGCACCAGCCTGCAGGTCACGTATTTCAGACAAGCGCGATACGGTGTAGTCGTATTCCTGTGTATCATAATCACCTGGAATCCAATAGGCAATGTGGTCACCTGTCATGGCGAACTGTGTACGTTCTTCTTTGATAACGAAATAGTTCAAATTTTTCTGTTGAGGGAATTCATAGCGGAATCCCAATCCGTCATCGAACAAACGGAAACGGATGACCATAATACGGTCGGTTACACCTTGTTGTAAGGTTACGGCTAATTCGTTGTAGTGATTACGGATTTCACTTTCTTCACCCCACACCGTTTTCCAGGTTTCATCGAAAGTGGAAGTTTCAGCTGATTTTACGCTAAATCCATTCAATAATGAGTAACTGCTACCTTCATTTTTTGCGTCAAAATCATTAAAGTCTCTGCGCTGTGCCTCTCCTTTGAGTTCTATCCCTAAATGGCTGGGGGCTATCACTGTTTTTCCTTTGTAGGAAAGGGTATAAGTTGGTTTACCCTTGTCAATACTAAACTGCATTTCCAATTGCCCATTAGGCGACAATAGGTTTTGTGCGGAAATGATTGCAGTGCATAGTGCGAGCGCTAATGTTCCTAATATTTTTTTGTTCATAGCGTTGTACATTATTTGTTATTTTATTGGTTAGTCTTTTATGAGTTTATGAACGGATGTTTCTTTTCCATCTAAAAGTTTCACAAGATACGTACCTTTTGCCAATTGCGCAATATGAAGTGTAGATGATTTTGCATCCAGTTGTTTACGTAAAACAATTTGGCCGTTTATAGCATAAATTTCTACTATGCCTTTTCCATTGTTTAGATTGACATTTAGTAGGTCATTGGTTGGATTGGGATAAATATAGGTTTGCTTCGTGATGTTTTCGTTTATACCAGTTTCATCTCCAGAGGTTAATTCGATACTATACTCCAATGTGTTGTCGTTGAAACGTATGGTATATTCTCCTGCTGTTGTGATGTTAAAACTTAAATTGGGGTCTCCGCCTGTAGATAGAACAGCAGTTCCACTTAAACCCTGCGCATTGCCCCAATCATCACCAGTGAAATCATAAGTGTTTGCAAATTTCAGTTCTTGTTGACCGGCTGGAATATAGATCTTTGTAGCTTCCCATTGGTTGTCTCCCACTAGATTCATTACGCCTGCCATTGTTGTCCAATTATTAAATGTTCCTCCAATATACATTTCTTTTTGGTTGGATTCATATGTGCGTACAATGGCATATTGTAGTGTTTTCGGATTAAATGTGATATAATAGCTTCCGTCTTTTTCAATCGAAAATTTGATGTTCTTGCACTCATCATCCGGTCCTTTTATAGCTGTTCCTGTCAGGCTGTTGTTACCTTCTTCTGCACCCCAGTCAGATCCAGTCCAATTTTCTGTGTTGGCAAATTTCATTTCATATGTTCCTGCTTCAAAATAGAGGCGGTCGCTTGTTAAGGTTCCGTCTTCTGACGGATTTTTTAACATCAATCTTTTGTCCTCATCTCCGTTGAACCAGTTGGTAAAGGTACCGGCAATGAAATAAACTCCGATTTTGCTTGTATCTAATGTGTTGACTGTATCTAATATGTTGGGGACAACAATTTCTAATTCATTGCTCCAATCTGAATATTGTATGGTCTCTCCACCGACAACCGCTACGCGGAAATATCTTGTTGGCCGTACAAAACTTCCTTCACTTTGACTGATGGTGATGACTAAGGAATCATTTCCTTTATTTGTACAATTGAATGACAGTAAAGCGTATGCTCCTGTTTTATAGTCAAACCCTTCTCCTTCATCGTCATACATGTATCCTTCTGCGTTGCCATCAGATAAAGGGTTTACATACAATGTAATGGAATCACAGGTATATTCCGCAGTGCTTTGTATGGTATGTCCCAAACAAGGTAGTATGGCTCCTGGACGTAAAGCAACCGTGGCTTGATACCCATCATCCTCTGTTTCAAATGCAAGTTCATCCCAATCACCTTGAGGCAAGGTCGGATTGACTGCCCAACGTGGAATTATCAATAAGTCTTTACCTAATAAAAATGCTTGTTTTTCTTCCCGTAAATTTTCATCGGTTACATCGGCAAAAAACAGAGGACGCATGATAGGCATTCCTGTTTTAGATGATTCGTGGAATAATGTATAGAAATAAGGTAATAAATGATAGCGGCGATTGATGGCATTTCGTGCAACAGTTTCAATTTTGTTGCCGAATGCCCATGGCTCTTGTGCATGTTCTGAAGTATGGTTGCGTGAAAATGGATAGTAAGGTGCTAGAGCAAACCAATGTCCCATTAAATCAGCATTTCCAATACGTCCGTATCCGCCGACATCAGGACCTCCGAATGGCTGTCCGGAAAGGCCAAGATTGAGACACATAGGAATAGTCAGTTTCAGATGTTTCCATGTGTCAAGGTTGTCACCAGTCCATGTGGCGCAATAGCGTTGTGCCCCAAGATGGTTGGCGCGTGATAATATGAATGGGCGCTTTTCCGGTATTGCTTCAATGATTCCCTCGTAGGTGGCTTGTGACATAAGTGAGCCATATAAGTTGTGATAACGCATATGTGGGCCAGCTGCCAATCCTCCGCCGCCTTGGTGTTGGTTGTCTACCGGCATGGTCCATTCTTCAGTGTTGAATACTCCTGGTTCGTTCATGTCGTTCCATGCCCCGTCTATATCATTGTTTTTTACAAATTCTCCATAGCGTTCTCCCCACCATTCACGTGTTTCTGGGCGTGTAAAATCGGGAAAATGGCACATACCGGGCCATACTTCACCTTCATAAGCTTCGCCGTCTTTGTTTAATACCCAATAATTTCCTTCATTTCCTTCCTGATATATACTATACTGTTCATCTATTTTTACGCCAGGGTCTGTGATGTAGCCGGCTTTGAAGCCTTTGCTGTGAAGCGAATCGTTCATAGCAATAGGATTTGGTACACCATCTGCCGTGAAATAGTTTGTTGCATCATATGTAAAAATGCGTTTGCCATCCATATAGTCGATATCAAACCATATAACATCACATGGGTGTTGCCTACGTCTGAGCTCGTTTGTTATATATAATACGTCTGATGGTTTATATGAAGGATTATAGCGTGATTGATGGTAACCGATTGCCCATAATGGAGGCAGATTGATGTGTCCTGTCAATTCGCTGAGTGCTTGCATCATTTCCATCGGATTGTTTTTTTCAATGACAATAACACGGAAAGATGGGCCTTCGCTGGTTATCTTTATAGGATTGGACAGATTAATGTTGGAACGCCAACTGTTATCTGCAATAATACCGAATGTCTTTCCGTTTGGACGTACTCCCATAATCCATGGATGGGATTGGTATAGACCGGGTTTGTAATATCCGTAGTTGTCATTGTTCCATAATGGTATGTCATAACCATTTCTGCGTAAGTCACCGGTAACAAGTCCGGTACCATATAGATCAGTACCTTCTTCGAAAGTAATTTCAACAAGAGTTTTACCTTCGTCTGTTGTGCCGAATACAGGACGTATTTCCCAAGTTTCAGGTACGTCATTCTGGTATAGGAGGTTCTTGGTTATGGCAAATGATGGCAATGTTTGGGTAGAATCGAAATCTGCAGGATAGAATACTGCCATGTTGTTGTCAAACAAGAACGATGTTTGTGCTTGTACGCTTAGTAAGCAACTTATGCTTGCTATTAAGTACGTTGTGAGCCTTTTGTACATATTCACAATCTTTGTTGTTAATAAACAATCGTTTTATATGTTATAGAATTGAGGCTTATAATGTAGATGCCTTTTTCTAATGGTAAATGTAAATCAGTAAATTGTCTTTCGTGGATGACAAGCCTGCCTGACAAATCGTAGATATGCAATGTATCTATTGTTTGTCCGTTCGTGCTCCATATATGTAATCCATCATGTCCGTTAATTGATATTGTTGCTTCATTGGGTGTTGACAATGACGATTCTTCACCATTATATTGAGCTTCGATTGTCTCGTTCAATAAGTTGACTGTAATGGTATAATGACCTTGTTTGTCTTCGTCAATAGTCCATTTATAGTCGGGAAATGTGTGTACAGTACTTCGTTCTCCTATATATGAGGCTGTTAGTATTGGAGCATTTTCGCTGATAGCATGAATGCTATATGGATCCCATGTTTTCTGGCCTAAGAACTTGAAGGCGTTGGGTTCTACATTTTCATTGCGTATTTTTAATTCACCTTCAAATACGTATGTACCAATAGGTTGATTTTCATTGGATAAAAGAATCGCTTTTTCTGTATCCCAGCCAGCTTCTGTAGCCCCTCCAATAATATAAAGTTTTTGTGAAGGCAAAAAGACTTGTGCGGATACTCTTTTTTGTATTAGGTCGATTCTTATTTTATAGGCAGGATCATCAACAAGAACTTCCCAACCGGCAGCATTATTGTCATTTGTTGTAACATATCTGCTGTTGCCGGTGATGTCAATGGCTTCTTGATATGGAATATAATAGGTTGTATAAGGTTCCGGTGCAGGGGTATCCATTATTTTTACATCTCCATTTTGTAAACTTCCTCCGTATAAGAAAAATGTTCCGTCGTAGCCTTTAATAAGTTGAGCCGTGCCGTTAGGTATGGCACTACCGCATATCCATAGGTTTTCTGGTAGTTCATCCAAGTTAACAGATTCGACTACCATAGTAAGTTGGCGCATATCAACGGTTATGGTATATAAACCGGAATTCTGTATGACAAATTTATAATCATCTATTTCAGTGGTATGATAGGCTAAATTGTGTGTTTGGCCTAATACGACAATTTCATTTTCACTCGTAGCATTAAAACAGGGCCAAAAGGTTCCGCCGGCATTAATGAATTTGAAATCACTTGCACTTAATTGTCCTGTCCATGTAAATATGGCATTTTCTGTATTGGATGATACCAGTGTCATCTTTTGTGCATTGTTATTATCCCAACCATTGGCGGTTGCACCGCCAATGATATAGAGTTGCGTATAATCTTGTGCCAATGATAGGCTACAGAAAAAGCATATATTAAGGAATATGGAAAATATTCTTTTCATGATATAACTTTTTATATGATTATTCTTTGTGTTTGTTGATGGCCGTCGTATTCCATTTTGACAATATAGACTCCATTAGGTGTACTGTTGGGAATATTTACGTAAAATCCCATCGAGTTTTTCTCGTCTTGCTCTAAAATTATTTTTCCTGTAATGTCATGTAAATACAGTTTTATACGATGGCAAATCTGGTCTGTATTGACACATAGTTTTTTTTCGTTTTGAATATAGTGGATGAAAGCGTTTTTGTCTTCTTTTGTCGTTTGTACTGCACTTTCTTCTGAAAATATTATGTTAATTTCGATGGTTTCATCACATGAAGTTGAGGGAATATAGAGTTTTATTATTTGCATTTCGCTGTCATAATTCCAAGTTCCATTCCCTTCATTGCCCATTTGATATGGAATGTGGTTCACTTCAACTGATTGTGGGAATGTTGCGGCTAATATATGTAACTCGTAACTTCTGTTTGTGGGCATGCCATTGAAATTACCTTCACGTGGGTATATGGTGAAGGTTCCTTCTTTTTCATTACGGTTTTGGGTTATTTTAGTGAATGTATAAAGGCCATTTTGATAATTGTCATTGTCGTTTTCATCTTCATAATACATAAACTCGCCTTCTTGTCCGGGAGCAAATTGCAAAATAAGTTTATCTGGACGGCTTTTTAGGTGAGATAGTTTGGGATACATTGGAATAATTGCACCTTCTTTGTAATAATGGGGGATATCTGCCTGGGTGAAAGTCCGAGTATAACTTTTGTTTCCTTCCAGGATATCGCCACTATTTACCTCATACCAATTCCCTTGTGGTAGCCAAATGGTTTTATGGCTAATGCCATTGTTGTTGGAACGTTCTACTATTGGCGCTGCTAATATGTTATCACCAAACATATATTCGTCGTTGTGCTTGTAGGCTTCGTTTTCTTCTGGCCATTCGTAATAGAGTGGGCGACATATTGAAATACCTGTGTCATAAGCTGTACGAGCCTGTGTATAAATATAAGGCGCTAATGCATACCTGAGTTCTATGGCATCACGCATAAGTGTGAAATTGTCATATTTCCAGATTCTTCGTTCAATCGAGGGGTCTTTTGTGCTATGTGTGCGGAGGATAGGGGAAAAGACTCCATATTGAATCCATCTAAGGAAAAGTTCTGCATCATTGCCGCCATTTTGGAAATGTCCGCCGATGTCATGACTCCAATAGCCATAACCAACATTTGAAGCTGTAGCGGTAAAATAGGGCTCAAAGGCAAGGGTCTCAAAATTTGCATGTGCATCCCCAGAAAAGCCAACCTGATAACGATGATTGCCTAATCCTCCCCAGCGGTGGAAAATAATGGGGCGACCGTTTTCCTGTTGTTTCTTATCATTGAAAAATACATGGTTTAGCCAAAAAGTGTTACCTAATTTTTCTACATCATTGGCCAATAGCCATTGTTGCCAATCTAACCACCAGAAATCAACGCCAATGTTTTCATGTGGACGTATAATGTGTTTGAAAAATGCTTTATAGAATTCTTCATTCTCCAATCGCCATGGTATAGTTTGATTGGTGGGTAATCCTAGTTCATTGGCTAATGCTGTAAAGTTATCTTCATCAGGAGCGATTCCATCTGCAGGATGGAGATTGAGTGTGGCTTTTAAATGATTGTCATGAAGCCAGTTCAGAAATCCTTCCGGGTCGGGAAATAAACGCTTATTCCAACTCCATCCAGTCCATCCGCCACGTCCTCCATCATTACTGCTACCGGAATAGTGCCAGTCCATATCGACAACCATTACATCGAGAGGAATGTCATGGTCTTGTATTTCGCCCACTAAATCCTTGAAATCTTGTTCTGAATACTCTTCATATTTTGAATACCAATATCCGAATGCGTACATGGGTGGCATGGGGATGCGGCCAGCTATTTTAATAAAGTCTGATAACGCTTTTTTATAGTCATGCCCGTAACCTAAAAAATACCAGTCCATAGCAGTTTTGTCTTGACGTTCTCCGACCCAATCTACTCCATTTTCCCTTGGTTCGAACATTAGGCTTATACTGCCGTCTGGACGTTCTCCTGTTTCATCTATTACTGCCCAGCCAGAACGTGAGAGAAGTCCATTTTCCATTTCTGATAATTTGTTTGTCCCGTTTGCGCTGTCCAATGTACGCATGGTTCCTTTTAAATTTAAATTATCGGGTTTCCAGGGATACCATGTCTGTGTACGACCATCCATCTCAAATGTTATTTTGAGGTTTTCTGAACTTGCAGGGTTAAATGTTCCAGGAAAACTGCCTATACGGTATTGTAAAGAAAGTTTTTCTGTTTTTATATATAAAAATCCGTCACGTTCTTCTTTTGTAAAAGGTGGTACTGGCAAGCGACGATTTAGCACCGTGAAAGAAGCACGATCTTCGAATTGTTGTGTTTCACTCCATTCTATACGAATCATTTCTGGGGTTAATATGGTAAAACGCATATTTCCCGAAATTACAATAGCTTCAGGGGCTGCTATAGGATTGTTTTCACTATAGACGGAATGGATAAAACAGCTTAATAATGACAATATGATAAATAGTTTTTTCATAGAATAATATATTAAGGTATTAATATTCAACTACAATCATACTCCAATATTTCAGTGACGGGATAGTACAATTGATTTTCCCATTTTCATATTGGTAATCCAAATGGATGGCAACACAGTCCTGATTATCTGGAGTTGCTATCCAGACTGCTTTAGGTTCTGCTTTGACGTTGAAGCTGATAGCCAGATTTTCCAGCAAATCAGGTTCTCCTTGGTTGCCTTCAGTATCACACCAGTCTAAATGTGTAGCATTTCTATAGCTTAGTAGGTGTATGACATCTTTGTTTGCGAATCGTTTGCCTACTGTGGCGATTTGTTGCTTTTGTGGTGGCCATTGATTAAATGTGCATTGGTTGTCTTCAGAGGTAATATCTACACCATACCATTCTCCATCTTCCCGTAACAGGTTTTCGTACGCAGTCAGAAAATCATAATAGTGTACAAGAGCGGTTTTCAGTTCACCTTTCATGCTTAAATTGTTGTTGGGGAAATATTCGTTGCAGAGCATATGTTCACCCAATTGCAGAATACTTCCTCCCCATGCGAATGCAGCTGCGCTACCCATAAGGATACCGGGAGTATTGAAATATCCACGTCCTTTTCGGCCAAGTTCATAATTGAGATACGCTGCCAATACCGTTTCTTTTCCCGAGGACCAATTATCGTTATTAGTAATGATATTGGAAAAGATTGTGAAACCGTTTTCATTGTTATGGTCCCATACTTCAGTATATAGAAAATCAACTGGAGCCTTGGAAATCTGCCATTCTTGCCCATATTGGCCGACAGCATTCATTACCAGTGATTTGGATGGTTGTGCTTCTTTCATTTTTTCAATGAAGTGCTTGAATGTCTGGTCTAGATATACGATATTGCCGTAATAATCATATAAATCCCCACGCCAACCTAACTGGTCAATTTGGTAACCGTCAAAATCAAATACGGCATAAACATCATCATTTTGTGATGATATGTAGTCGATCCATTCTTCATTGGCTGGATTTACTAAATAGATACTGCTCTTGAATGGAGAACCTAATGCATGGTAATCTTTTGAAGCATGATTTTTGTCTTTAAATAGATACCATTCTTCTTTTACTCCATCTTCAGCTGCATCGTCCAATGCACCATATGCCAAATTATAAAATAAGGATTTCATTCCATATTTGTGTGAAGTCTCAATGTAGCCTTTGACCGTGCTGAGATAGCAATCACGATTGATGATATCAGTCCAAACGCTCATTGGTGAGGATGGTGTTCCTGCCAATGGTTTATGGTGTTTGTAATGCCAGTCTTGATATTGTACATAGTTAATGTGGTGACGGTTAAGGTCTGACATAATAGCTTCAATTTCGCTGTCAGACATTTTTCCGTAGGCAGAAAGGAAACCATTGCGTGGAAAACGTGCTACATCAGATGAAACATCAACGGCAATACTACCATGTATCACTTCTTTTCCGTCTACTATGCTGTAAAGATCAATCAAATATCCTTTATAATCTTCAGTTGGAGGTTGCCATGTCCAGGAACAATTACTAAACGGTTCTTCTTTTATGGTCTCTCCTAGATGGCGGTAACGTATCATAACGTTTTCTGCTCCATCTACGGGTTTGTTCAATGTGATGTTCACTGCCTCACCGGGAATATAACGGGCCTTATCCGTGTTGAGCTGAACATCCATATATCCATCGCCATAAGTGATGGGGTCATTTATGGGATTGAATGTATTGCATGCCGACATGGATATCATAAATGCGGCACAAAAATATGATAATATGACTTTTTTCATAATGTGTTGTTAGTTATTGTTTGATGAACGAAATGGTTTCATTGAATACGTTTATCACGATACGGTAATTGCCAGCTTCACTAATTTTCCATTTGTTGTCAGGTTGATTCCCGATTACATAATCACCGTTTTCGCTTGGTGTGCAATTTGCAGTAGGTGCAAGTATGAAATCACCTCCCCAGCTATGATCTATTTCCAATGGAAATTTAATTTCTCCTTCAGAGAGAGGACCTTCGTAGACGAATTCATTTGGGTCATTCGGATTCTTGCTCATTTCGGTTACATTGTCCCAACTCCATCCGCCAGGTGTGGCGTCGCCGATCATGTATATATGTTCATATGGTGAATATCCGCTTATATCCATTCGCATATTGCGCAAATCGAGATGTAAGCTATATTTATTGGCTGCAGATAGGTTCCATGTGAAAGTTGCATCTCCAATATTTTCCAATGCAATGATGGTTGAAGATCCCATACCTGCTTGTTGATTAGGTTGATATCCGGCACAGCCTTCCGAATTTTGTGTGCTCGACACTAGGAAAGTACCGGCATTAAGTGTTCCGTCATAAGTAAAAATGAATGGATCATGGCTGTCTTGTTGCATGGCTAAAGCTTCACCAGCTGCACTGCCAACTAAATATAATTTATTAAAAGGCACTTCACCATCTAAATTGGTGATACTTATGGTCAGAGAGTCAATGTTGATTCTTATATGATAAGTACCGATGGTTTCTATTTGCCATTTGTTGTCGGGGTAGTCACTTTCTTGTTCACGGTAGTGCATTTTGGTGAAATCGGTTTCGTCACGGACATAACATGGTAGCCACGAACCAAGTTGAGTGTTGAACTTTAATTCACCTTGGTTTAGCATTCCTTCCCATGTAAACAATTCTGGATTTTCATAATCGGGTATCATTGGCGTTGCAAGTTGGTTGTCCCATCCGTTAGGTGTTGCATCACCAATCAGATATACGTTCAACACACGATATTTGTATGGAGCGATGCGTAAAGTGATAATTGGGGAAACCTGAACAGGAACATTCTCTGCCGCAACTGTAGCAGTAACGCGAGCCTCAAATTCACTGTATTCTTCCAATGGAATATTCTTGAAATAATAAAGAAGAGTATCTGTAAGTGATTTATTGGTAAAGGATAATACACGTGATTCCGTTTTACCTATATTGTATTTGATTCCTCCTTCGAAATTGTTTCCTTTCAAATCCATCTCAAAATAATAGTAGATGGCAGCACTTGTACCCTGGTTGGTACCGCTGGTCCATGTTAATTGCAATGCTTCCTGGTCATCTGCACGCTGGTCACATCTCACGCTGTCTGAAGAAGCGATGAGCCGTAATGGGGTTTCCCCTTTATTGGTAATTATTTCTTCTTGACAGCTGGATAACCCCAATAAACCAAGAGTTGCTGAAAGTAATATGCATTTTATATGTCTCATTTTTTTGTCTTTCTATGGTTAATATCCTGGGTTTTGTGTTAATTTACTGTTCGCTTCTATTTCCTGTTGTGGGATGGGGAACAATAAATGTTTGGTTGTTGCAGAAGTCTTCCCGATAGAATGCAGGAAGTTAAGTGCATAATTGTCTTTATATCGGATTAAGTCGAACCAACGATGTCCTTCAAAAGCAAGTTCAATGCGGCGTTCATGTATGATTTTCTCACGCATTTCATTCATTGTAAGTCCTTCTATGTCCGAACGGTTAGTTAATCCTGCCCGTTTACGGACTTCATAAAGAGGTTCTTCTGCCAATGTGGTACGTCCTAATTCATTAAGGGCTTCTGCTTTCATAAGAAGCACATCTGCATACCGGGTTACAACCCAGTTGGCATCGCTTGTGTTGTAGTCAGGCGATTGGGCTTTGGTCAGCAAAAATTTGCGGACATTGTAACCTGTTGTTGAATAGGATGAACTGTATTGTTTGCCATCGAAGGTGGGACATCCCATGTAAAATATGGTTTTGTCTTTGCGTAAATCGCCTTCTTCATATTGTTGGACAAATTCAGAAGTTGGCTGATTCCAACCATAGCATCCGGCAGCCATGTTGGAATTACGTGGGCCCATAAATGTACTTATCCAAGAACACTGGTTTTCGTTGCTCCAGAAGTCGTAGCTAGTTTTTCCGTAATATTGTACTTCAAAGATGGATTCTACGCCATTTTTTAAAGCAGGATCAAAATTGTCTGAATAATCAGAAGCTAATTGATAGCCGAGTTTCCCTATTTCATCACATAATCGTACAACTTCTTCATATTTTTCCGTACTTGTTTGGTAAGTAAGATACACACGGGCAAGTTCAGCCATGGCAGCTTCTTGTGTGGCACGTCCTAAATCGGTTGTAGAATACTCTGATTTTGTAGGTAATAAATCGATGGCATGCTTCAAGTCTGATGTGATAAGTGCGTAAATGGAATCAACAGGGGCACGTTCTACTAGCAAATCGCTTTCAGATGTTTGAGGTGTTGTAATTAATGGTACTCCTCCAAACAATCTTACCAATATGAAGTAGTAGTGAGCACGCAAAAAATAGGCTTCTCCTAGACAGCGGTTTTTGATGCTCTCGTCTATGGTCATACCTGGTACTTTTTCCAAGACGAAATTACAACGCAAAATACCGGGTGAAGGACCACGCCATAAATCAAGTGCTGCAAAATTGTCGGCAGTTGCAATAAAGTTGGCTAAATCAACGGTTTCTATACCATCGGTTCCACCTCCAGCCCCTACTACACTATTGCCGGCAATGATATCCAATGTCCATATGCGCATATTATAAAGCTTCGCCCATTGTAGAGGCTGATAAGCGGCATTAACGGCTGCAATTGCGTCGTCTACAGTTTTAAAACTTTGAGATGTGTCTACAGAATCCCATGGCTCTCTATTCAGAAAGTCTTCACAGGAACTTAAAAGCATGCAAGACAACGTGAATATTATGATTGATATTTTTTTCATCTTTCTTTGAATTTGATTAGAATGTTACGTTTAAGCCAAATGTGAAATTACGGGTGATTGGGTATACATTGTTGTCAACACCTGAACCTCCTACTTCTGGATCGAGACCTGTATAGCGGGTAAGTGTGAATACATTTTGTGCAGAGAATGATACTCTTACTTGCTGCATAGCTGCTTTTTGAGTCAATGATTGCGGTAATGTATAGCCTAGAGACAGGTTTTTCAAGCGTAGATATGAACCGTCTTCCAGGAAACGGTCAGAAGTTCTGTTGTTCTTGTTGGGGTCGCTGAATACGGCACGAGGCATTGTATTGCTGGTGCCTTCACCGCGCCAGCGGTCCAATACGGTAATCATCTGGTTTTGTGCAACGCTCATTGCTTCCAACGCGGCACGGTTACCGTTATAAATCTTATTACCAGCCACACCTTGTAAATATATTTCCAAATCGAAACCTTTCCAGGAAAATTGGTTATTCATAGAAAATGTCCAAGATGGGGTAGGGCTACCCAGTACAGTACGGTCATCTTCATTAATTACGCCATCGTTGTTTAAATCTTTGAAACGAATATCGCCTGGTTGTGTACTGGTATATTCGTCACTGCCGACAGTTTGAATGGCATGTTGTTCCACTTCTTCTTGGTTTTGGAAGATTCCGTCTGTTACATATCCATAAAAAGAACTGATAGGATAGCCGACCATGTGTATGTTACAGTCAAAATACATAGGAACATCGCTGTTTAGACTCAGCAGACGGTTGTGGTTATATGCCACGTTTGCGGTTGTCGTCCAAGTGAATTCTCCTGTGAAATTAACTGATGTAATGGATAATTCAGCACCCATATTACGCATAAGTCCGGCATTGATTTGTGGTACGTTCTCATCTGAGTAACCAGATGAAATGGGCACTGACATTGGCACTAACATGTCATTGGTATTTTTGATGTAACCGTCAAGGTTTACGATTAAACAGCTACCTAATAATCCTGCATCGACTCCAACGTTGATTTGTTCTACTTCTTCCCAGCGTACATTAGGGTTTGGCATTACCCAGGGAGCAAGTCCCATAACTTGATTACCATTGAAATTGTACTGTACGGTTTGTAATGCTGATGCATAAGCATAATTGCCGACGCTCGCTTGGTTACCTGTAACACCATATCCGGCTCTGATTTTCAAATCGCCCAAGCCATAAGTCTTATTGAAGAAATTTTCTTCGCTTACACGCCATGCGGCAGATACGGATGGAAAATAGCCCCAACGGTTTGCTTTGCTGAACCGTGATGAACCGTCTGCACGTATAGTGGCCGTCAATAAATATCGGTTGTCATAGGTGTAGTTGGCACGTGCCATGAAAGATAATAAAGCCCAGTCACTTCCATTGCCGGATAGGGTTGGCTCTAATGTACCATTAGATAATTCTTGGGCAGTTTCACTGATAAAGCCTTGAATAGTACCGCTCATATATTCATAAGTGTTGGCTTGTGCGGAAGAACCTATCATGGCTGTTACACTATGTTTGTCGGCAAATGTCTTGTTGAAGGTTAATGTGTTGTCCCAAAGCCATGTGATGCTTTTATTATATTGGCGAGATGCTTGTGATTCGGGTTGTTCTATTGGCTCCCAATCATAAGCAGGTGTCCATGATTTGCTGTCCCAGAATAAAGTCTGTATACCGAATGTACTTTTGAATACGAGCCATTCCCAAGGTTTGATTTCTGTGTAAATGTTACCTAAAAGATTGTAGCCTTTTGTGGAACTGGTGTTTTCCATCATTTTTCCAATGGGATTGGCGATATCACCAACATACATGGCTAATCCTACAGGACCTGCCCAGCTACCATCTTCGTTTTTGATGGCTTGTGTCGGCAAGGCTTTCATGGTGTTTTGTATATTGTATTCACCTTGCGATTTGATGTCATGGTTTAAAGACAGATTATGTCCGAACTTTAACCATTTGTATAATTCTGTATCTGAATTAAATTGTAATGTGATACGTTTATAATCGGTAGTTTTTATAATACCTTGCTGATCATAGTATGCTCCAGATACGTAATAGGATGTCTTCTTTGTTCCTCCTGAATAATTGATGGAGTAGTTTTGGGTGGGTGCGTACTGGAAAAGTTCACTCATCCAATCTGTTCCGACACCCAATGCAGTCGGATCAACAAATGCTGGGTTTTGAGGTTGTCCGCCAGCTTTCATCATTTCGTTGTGGAGTGATGCAAATTGTGTAGCATTCAATAATGGTAACGTCCTCTGTAATTGGTCAAAACCATATGATGCTTTTACATTGAGACGACTGCTTTCGGTTTTTCCTTTTTTCGTTGTGATGATAATTACGCCATAAGCTCCGCGTGAACCATATATTGCGGTAGCAGAAGCGTCTTTCAATACATCAACGCTGGCTACATCGTCCATGTTGATCATATTTAGTGGAACGTCTGTTGGCACTCCATCAATAACCAAAAGAGGATCACTGTTGTTGATGGAGCCAATACCGCGCACTTTCATGCTGACATTACTTCCTGGAGCACCGCTTGATACGATTTGCAGGCCAGGTGCACGTCCTTGTAAGGCCGCTCCTAAGCTTGAAGAGGGTTGTTTGTCTAGATCTTTGGAAGATACTTGTGAGATAGCGCCTGTCAAATCACTTTTTTTCTGGACGCCATAGCCGATGACTACAACTTCTTCCAGTTGTTCGTTGTCTTCTTTTAATACAATCTGTATATCCTTTTGACCGTTTACTTCAATTTCTTGTGTGGTATAACCTACATAACTGATTGTTAAAATAGGAGATGGAGTTGTAAGGTTCAGAATAAAATGCCCATCAAAATCCGTAATTGTTCCGTTTGTGGTGTTTTTCTCCATAATGTTCACACCGATAAGAGGCTCTTGTTTGTTGTCAAGTACAATACCTCTGACTTCATTTTGTGCAAACATTATAAATGAGGAGAAAACAAATAGGGTGGATAAAAAAATCCTCTCAAGAGTTTGTTTCTTCATGTTCATTATTAATGGATGTTTGTGTTCTGGTTTTAGATATATAAAGGACTGGTCATACAACAATTGACCAGCCCTTTGTGAGTGACAATTAACGAACTACAATCTTATGCATTTCACGAATATCCCCATTGTAAATGGCAAGAATATATATGCTGCCGGGAAGATTGTTGATATTGATTTCATGGTTGTTGGATGAAGCGATTTTTGCTCCATTCAGGTCGTATAGTTCCATGTGTGTAGCACCGTCACAGGTAATATAGTTGTCGTAAATATACCAATTTAGACCGTTGGTTTCCGTAAAGTTTGTTGCTGTGGCATTGCTTGTTACGTCTAATTTTGAGTTGGACAGATTGAGCGTCAGTGTATATGTACCTGCGTTAACGAGGAATTTGTAGTCGTCATCGCTACCGGCAATCCGTTTGATATCTAATGTCCCTTCTGCAAGAGGAACATCGGCAGTTGTTGCTCCATATGCGATGGAACCGAAATCATTGCTTGTGAAAAATTTCATTTGACCATTGTATAATTCGCCTGTCCAGCTATATACACCATCTGTTTCTGTTGAGTGCATGGTCTTGTCCTCGAAAAAGTTCCAATCATTCTCAATGCCTGTCATTGCAGGACCAATGATATAGATTTTTTCCGGGTAAATGGTCATTGTATTTGTGTTCAGATTGATTGTGAGCTTGTAATTTACAGTACTTGGGTAATTAATCCTAAACTTGTTGTCTGGAGTGCCATCCGAGTATGCAACTGTATATTCTCCCATTTCATTTACCGGTTGGTCTGCAATGGTCGCTCCATACATTCTTTCGTAAGCGTTACGAAGAAGGAATTTCAATTCACCGCTTTTCAGCTTGATTAATGTGGTATATATTCCCGAGTTAAATTCAGTTTCAGCTATAGGAGCCGTCTTGTTAAGATCCCAACCTGCTTCCGTTGCATCTCCAATGGGATATAGATATCCTGGATTTGCAATAGGGGCTGTTGGATTATCAGCCAATGCGGTTCCGTCTTCTACAGTTAGACGTGGAGTATCGCCAGTTATATCCAATGTTAATTTATAACGCCCGGCAGTTATGTTGCATGATTTGTCTGGCATTGTATTATCTACACGCAGTTCCATGTCATAACTTTCGCCTGCAACAATGTTTTGTGCTAATTCTGATTTTCCTGTTTCTATTGTATCGGCAGCGGTAGGGCCATAACTGGGTTCATACGATGGATATGGAATGAATTTCATTCGACCGTCTTTCAGTTCTCCTGTCCATGTATATACTCCTGGAGAGGTGGTGACCATGGAAGTAATTGCTGTTAAATCCCAATTGTTTTGTGGTGCACCATCACCAATTAAATACATACGAGCAGGATAATTGTCAGCTAATACAACAGAAATGCAAGTAATGATTGCTAAAGTTAAAATGAATAATTTGTTTCTCATAATAAAATGGAATTAGATAGTTTGTTGATTTTAAGTGTTGTCTATGTCAATCATTTGGACGTTGCAAAAGTAGAACGGACTAAATTTAAAAACAATACGATGTAGTTAAAAAGTAGTTGTATGTTTATATTAGAATACTGTATTATAGCTATTTAATGTTTTTGTTTGTGCCTGTTAAAGTAGTTGTTATGAGGTGTATTTTTGGCGAATTAATTTCTTATTTCTATTTTTGTGGAGGTATTTGTTTTTGCTATTTTTAAATTATATGATATGAAAAATGTTTTTTGCCTGTTTCTCTTTTTCTTTGCTTTCTCTCTGTCAGCTGAAATACCATCCTTAACAGAGGCTTTGGATTCTCTGGATCAAGTCATTTCACATCGGAAAATTTATGCTCAGACTAAAGAAATGGAGATTGATGCTTTACAAAAGCAATTGGCTCAAATAAATAATCCTGAACAGCGATTTTCGCTTTTAGGAAAATTGGTTGAAGCTAATAGGAGTTATAATGTGAGCGCACAAATGGCATGTGTCCGTCAGCGTTTGGATATGGCAAATAATATGGAAAATGAAGAATGGAGAATTCATGCCAGTTTGGATATGGTTGAATGCCTATATCTTGTGGGAATGTATAAGGAGGCGGGCGATATGTTGAGGAAAACAGAAAAAAAAAGCTTGCCGGATTATTTGAAACCATATTATTATCATTTGAATAGAACTTATTATGCTCTGTTGGCAGATTATTCTTATGATGGGAATTATTCAGCGCGTTATTTGCAATTAGTTGATTCTTATAGAGATTCTATCATGTCTGTTAATGATGAAACTTCGTTTACATATGTAATTGTTAAAATAGATCAGTATATTTATAATCATTTCTATATTGAGGCGCTCAATTTGTTGGAAAATTATTGTGAAGAAAATGATGTGCAAGAGCGAGAAATGGCCATTGTTTATTATAGTATGGCAGAGATTTATGCTCAAACAGAACAATGGACATTGGCTAAAACCTATTATGCCTTGTCTGCACAGTGTGATTTGCGTTCCGCAGTACGTGAATATACTGCATTGAGAAAACTAGCAGAACTCTTGTTTCGTGATGGTGATTTGGAGCGTGCCCATAATTATATAAAATGTTCTACTGAAGATGCTTATTTAGGGAATGCCCGTGTGCGTACAATGGAATTGTTGCCATTATATTCTATTATTGAAAATGCCTATCAGCATCAGTTGAATAAGCAAAGAGAGACGTCTATGCGTTTTACTTATTCTGTATCTGCCTTATTGGTGATACTGCTGATTACTTTTGCGTTTGTTATTTATCAAAACAGGAAATTGTCCGCCATAAGAAAGAAGTTGAAGTTGGCAAATGGAGAATTGAAATATGCAAATATTACGCTTGCGGAGAGTAATCATATCAAAGAAGAATATATAAGCCGTTATATGAATCAGTGTTCATTATATATAGAGAAGATGGATGATTATCGGCGTTCATTAAATCGTTTGGCTACTCAAGGCAAAGAGCAGGAATTATTGAAAAATATCAAGTCTTCTGATTTTATTAATCGAGAATTAAAACTCTTTTATTCTAATTTTGATGAGTCTTTTTTGCGACTTTATCCTGATTTCGTGCAGAAATTTAATGAGCTATTGCTACCGGAGTCTCGCATTTACCCGAAAGGTGAGCTGCTTTCTCCTGAATTGCGTATTTATGCATTGGTGCGTTTAGGTATAACGGATAGTGCTAAAATTGCACAATTCTTGCGCTATTCGGTAACTACTATTTATAATTATCGTACCAAAATGCGTAATGCAGCAGCTTGCTCACGGGAAGAATTTGAGCGGCGTGTGATGGCGATATAAGGTATGGTCTTGTGAGAGAGGAATGTAATTAGGTGTGTGGTATGTTTTTTGTGCGTTTCTTTGAAAATCAGATATATGCGTACTTTGCTTGTTTCTGTTTTTCTAGTAGCTACCTCTGTTGCCACATCAGCTCAGACAATGGATTCTTACTCTATGGTGAAAAGTCAAACAAATTCCTATTTTCACTATAGTCAACTTTCTATGCAATATGCGGTTGCTGGCATAAATGAATATATTGATTTATCTAATCAGTGGTCAAATATTATGTTAGATAATGTTTGGAACGAAGGAAATAGTGTCTTTCAAAAGAATGATTTTAGTTATGGTGAGGTAAAGCAAGTGGCTGATAATTGGCAAATATATGGAATGAGTGCTTATGATAATTACGTGGGTATGGGAGCGATGCGGAGCGCCTTGGTTGGCTGGTCATACCTGAATGACAAATGGAGATTGGATGTGTCGCTTACAGCCGCAAAATATGCTTTTGATGCAGGCATGGGCAATCGCTTTTCTGTTTCTGGCTTCTTGTCTTATTCTTTCAATGACAATATTTCGGCTTATGTGTTTGGTAGTTATATGCCTTCTTATAATTTTTATTCGCCGGCATTGATGCCTTATTTGGGATATAGTAATTTTGGTGGGGCCGTGTCTTTTTCAAACGAATATGTAGGGGTTGATTTGGGAGTGAAACGTTATTTGGATCCTTTTACAGCTCAATGGACAACGCAGCCTATAGTAATGCCCTATGTCAATGTAAACGGGCAAAAGATGGGGTTTGATGTCGGCAGACTGCTTCAAGATGTCTTTAGAAGTTTCATGCTCAATGCGTCGCAAGATGCATTCCCAGCTCCTGTTGATTATAATGTGAAAGTTGCGCCAGCTCCAGTAAAAACAGCTTTGACACCGGGAAAAAGATTCTAGTGGGTGCTTGTGTGGGGTTGTTTGGGGATGTTGTTGGCTCGCTGTAGTGTGGATGTGTGAAAATCAGAATGAAAGTATAGGCTTGGACAACAACTAACGAACTGTCGGATTTATGATTCTTCATACCTATTTTTTGTTAAATAATAAACGCAGAACCATGCTAATTGATATCTACTTAGGGAATATTCTCTACCTTTGCCATGTTTTTTATGGATGCGAATAAAATTTTTCAAGCAAAAAAACGTTGTATCTTCATAGGCTCTATTGCGTAGGATTTGACAAGTTTAAGGTATGAAGTTGAAGCTGCAACGATATGGTATAATTGCTGTTTTGCTGGTTTTGGGTGGATGGAAAATCTCTGCTGCTAGCAATTATCTTTGTGAGATAGGACCGATAGGTGGGTTGTCATATTATATTGGAGATGCAAATTCTTTTGTTTTCGGAAACGTACAACCTGCTTATGGGCTTATGTTTCGCTATAAGTTCACTTCGAGATGGGCATTGACGGCAAAAGGGCAATATTCCAATGTCCTTTTTAAAGTCAATGATGCATGGGATAAGTCAATGTTGGGACAGGTGGACGTGGTGGCTGAATATAATTTCTTCAATATGAAATTGGGGGGATATGAACGATTTTCCCATAATTATTCGCCTTATTTGTTTGCCGGGATAGGAGTGGCTTTGCATGGAAAAGGTCAACACTTTGGGCCTTATTTGCCTTTCGGCTTGGGCTTCAAATGGCAGATGACTCCTCGGTGGGGATTGATGGTGGAATGGCAACAACAGCTTTTTTTCTGTGACAATGTCGAGGGGTATGATATATTAGATAATACTTACGGATTGAATGGGATAAATTTCTTGAAAAATGATTTGGTATCAACTTTGACGGTCGGTATCAGTTTCCATTTTATGAGAGAACCTAAGAATTGTAAAATGTGTGTACGTTGATTACGATTATATGGCTACAATAGATCAAATTGATATGGCACGATTGCCAAAGCACATCGCCATTATAATGGATGGAAATGGGCGTTGGGCCCAAAAGAAGGGTTTACAGCGCATTCTAGGCCATAGAAGTGGTGTCCAGGCGGTGAGAAATGTGACGGAGGCTGCCGCAGAATTGGGTATCCAATACATTACATTGTATGCCTTTTCTACGGAAAATTGGAATAGACCCCAGGAAGAAGTCGATGCACTCATGACTCTGTTGGTAGATACCTTGGAAAAAGAAACACCTACGTTGAAAAAAAATAATGTGAGGCTGAGGGCTATCGGGGATATGCAACGCTTGCCGGAGATAACACGCGAGAAATTTTGCCGGTGCATTGCTGAAACAGCTCAGAACGATGGCTTGAATCTGGTGCTGGCAATCAGCTATTCTGCCCGCTGGGAGCTGACGGAGGCATTCAAAAAAGCAATTGAAATGGCCCAAAAGGGACTAATCAATGCTGATGATGTTACGGAATCAACCATTGAAGGATGGTTGGCTACAGCAGGCATGCCAGATCCTGATTTACTCATTAGAACCAGTGGCGAAATGCGTATCAGTAATTTCCTGTTGTGGCAACTGGCTTATTCGGAATTGTATTTCACCGCGGTAAATTGGCCGGATTTTGGGAAAAAAGAATTTTATGAAGCAATCTGTCAATACCAGCAGAGAGAAAGAAGATATGGTAAGACGAGTGCACAAATTAATGATAATAACTAAACGAATCCATTGCGTAAAAGAATGAATAAGCTGGTTAATCTGTTGATGAGAGTGGGTTTGCTAATGCTTTGCGCCATCTTGCCAGTAAGAATGATGGCGCAAGATACTGGCGATAAAGTTCCGGAAATTAACTATACTAATAGTACACCCAAAACATACGAAATAGCTGATATTACCGTTTCCGGTGCTTCTTCTTATGAGGATTTTGTATTGATCGGTTTTTCCGGTTTGGCTGTTGGAGATAAAATTCAAATACCAGGAACACAGGTTACAAGTGCGGTGAAGCGTTTCTGGAAGCAAGGACTGTTTTCCTCAGTCAAGATTTTGGCTACGAAAATAGAAGGCGACAAAGTGTGGCTGGAAATCAACCTCAAGCAGCGTCCGCGTATCACATCTGTTACTTATAATGGAGTGAAAAAGTCGGAACGGGAAGATTTGGAAGAAAAACTTACACTCATTGTTGGAAATCAGTTGACTCCTAATCTGATTGATAATTCCAAGCAGAAGATACTCAAATATTTCGCTGAAAAAGGATTTTACAATGCTGAGGTTGAAATCAAACAGGAGAATGACCCTGAGCGTGAGGGGTTTGTGCTCGTAACAGTCAATGTGGACAAGAAAGAGAAAACACGTGTAAATGCTATTTATATTACGGGTAATGAAGCCTTGTCGCATAATAAGATTAATTGGGTGATGAAAAAGACCAATGATAACCACATCACCAACTTCTTTAGGGCAAAGAAATTTGTTCAGGCTGATTATGAAAAGGATAAGGTGGCATTGATAGAAAAATACAATGAAATAGGTTATCGTGATGCACGTATCGTAGCCGACAGTGTGGTGAAATCACCAGTGGAAAACAAGGTGGATGTATATATTACTGTGGATGAGGGTTCAAAATATTATTTCCGAAATATTAATTGGATTGGCAACACGGTATATCCTTATGAATACCTGGATTTGGTTTTGGGTATTAAAAAGGGAGATGTCTATAACTTGAAGGAGCTCAACAAGAGACTATTGGAAGATGATGACGCTGTGAGCAAACTATATAGTGATCAAGGCTATTTGTTCTTCAATATTGAACCTGTAGAAACGCAAATTGTAGGGGACTCTATCGATTTTGAAATGCGCATCTATGAAGGGAAACCGGCAACAATCAATGAGATTAATATTGTTGGTAACACGCGGGTGTATGAACATGTCATACGACGCGAATTGGATACGAAGCCCGGACAGCTATACAGCCAGTCTGACATCATGCGTTCTTTGCGCCAATTGGCACAGATGGGGCACTTTGACCAGGAAAAACTGGTACCGGATATCCAACCGAATGTAGAAGACGGTACGGTGGATATTACCTATCAGCTGGAAACCAAAAGTAGTGACCAAGTGGAATTTCAGTTAGGATGGGGAGCTACTGGTTTGGTCGGTAGTGTCGGCTTTAAGTTTACCAACTTTGCCATTCAGAATATTTTCAAGCCCAAAACTTATCGGATTGTTCCGCAAGGTGAAGGTCAGACTTTCTCGATAAGCGCACATACGAATGGACGCTACTATACCTCAGTCAGCATGTCATTCCTTGAACCGTGGTTGGGAGGAAAACGCCCGAATTCTTTGTCGGTTTCTGCTTATTTTGCTTCCCAGTCAGGAATGAGTAAACGTTACTATGAATCATACAATAACTTGTATAATTATTACAGTGGCCTTTATGGCTATAATAGTTATTACGGGAATAGTTATGGTGATTATTTGCAATACCAGCAGGCAACAGAAGTTGACCCGGATACTTATTTGCGTACAGTAGGTGCTGCTGTTGGTTATGGTAAGCGTTTGAATTGGCCCGATGACTACTTTACATTCTATGGTGAGTTAGGTTATCAGCTTTATATGATGAAAAACTGGCCGTACCTATTGCTTACAGACGGTCAGGCCCACAACCTTAGCCTTAATCTGGTTTTGAGTAGGAATTCTATAGACAATCCTATTTATACCCGTCGTGGTTCTTCCTTCTCTCTTGGTCTGAAAATAACACCGCCTTATTCTCTCATAAATGGAAAGGACTATTCTAAGATGACTGATGCTGAGCGATATAAATTCCTGGAATATCATAAATGGAGTTTTACGGCTAAAACATTTACACCATTGACGAAAGACAATAAGTTGGTACTTATGACTAGAGCCATCTTTGGTTATTTGGGCCACTATAATGAATATGCACGTTCTCCGTTTGAAACATACTATATGGGTGGTGACGGTATGGCAAGCTATACTAGCTATTCGACTGAATATGTGGCTATGCGTGGTTATGAAGCAGGTTCGCTGACTCCGTATGATAGCCGTACGGGAAGACAAATGGGTTATTTGTATAATAAGTTTACCATGGAGCTGCGCTATCCTATTACACTTGAGCAGTCTGCTACAATCTGGGCGTTGGCTTTTGTGGAAGCGGGTAATTGCTTCAGCTCGATTAAAGACTATAATCCTTTCAACCTGAAACGTTCTGCAGGAGTGGGTGTGCGTATTTTCTTGCCAATGTTTGGATTGTTGGGTATAGATTGGGCATATGGCTTTGACAAGATTGGAGACTCAATGGATTATAGTGGCAGTCAGTTCCACTTTGTCCTTGGGCAAGAATTATAATGGATAGATTACCTAACCGTTTATGATATAAATTAAATGATGATGCCTATGAAAAAAATGTTTGCAGCGGTAGTGATAATTCTTTGTACCGCAATGCCGATGATGGCACAAAAGTATGCATTGGTAGATATGCAGTATATCCTGAAAAATGTACCTTCTTATGAGACTGCAAATGAACAACTAAGTATTGTATCGAAGAAATGGCAGAAGGAAGTGGAATCAAAATTGCAGGAAGTACAGACGATGTATAAAAACTATCAGACAGAGCTGGTTTTCCTTTCAGATGAAATGAAAGTACAGCGTGAGGAAGAGATTGTTGCAAAGGAAAAGGAGGCGAATGAACTGAAACGCAAGTATTTCGGTCAGGACGGTGAGCTGTTCAAGAAACGTGAAAGTCTGATGAAGCCAATTCAGGATGAAATTTATACGGCAATTCAGGAAGTGGCTCAAATGAAAGGATATGATATGGTTATTGACCGCTCTTCAGATATGAGCCTAATTTATTCAGCTCCAAAGCTGGATATAAGTGACCAAGTGCTGGAAAAATTGGGATATTCAAAATAAACCCGTATCTTTGCGTTTGAAATTTGAAATTAATAATATAACTAAACGGATAACACGATGAAGAAAATAGTTCTTTTGTTGGCTTTTTTGCCATGCATGGTTTTTGCTCAGAATAAATTCGGTCATATTAATACGCAGGAATTGATTGCCTTGATGCCAGAGCGTGATTCTATTGAGACCCAATTGTCTAATTTGGCAAAGACATATGAAGATGAAATGTTGAAAATGCGTGAAGAATATTTTGCCAAAGTACAGCAATTCCAGGAGAGTGCAGAAACAATGGCTCCCAGCATCAAGGAAACACGTCAAAGTGAATTGATGGAAATGGAACAACGCATTGCTACTTTCCAGCAGACAGCTCAAACGGATATACAAAAGCAGCAGGAAGCGCTTTTTGGACCAGTTATCCAAAAAATTAGAGATGCCATTAATGCTGTGGGAACGGAGAATGGATATACCTATATTTTTGATACTGCTACACAGGTGGTTCTTTATCAGGGTACAGACGCAAATGATGTACTGCCATTGGTAAAGGCTAAATTGGGTATTAAATAATAACTTTTGAGTTTTTACTATAGTGGAGGAGTGTCTATGGCATTGGGCGCTCCTCTTCTGCTTTCTATTTCCCATTGTGTTTTTTTAGGGGCCATTTGTTTATGGGTTTTGAATGAGATGGTGAGAATTGGCTGAAGTAATTGCTGTTTTTTGCAAGATACAAGTAGATTATGAAAAAAATCTTGATTTCCATAATATCGTTTTTGTTGCTTGTTCAATCTTCTTGCCAACCAAAACCAGAAATTGTCGGGTTGGGCATAGATAGCCAGTATAGTATTGAGCGGATGAAATTGCTAGTCTTGCATCCGCAATATGAGTCACAAGCTTACCGTTGGACACAACTTGATGTCAATGGGAGTGACTCACTTATTTCGTCCCAGCGAGATTTGTATTTCTGTACGGCAACACCAGGCGATTATACAGTTCGCCTTCAATTAATTGACTCCCTTAATCCTTATGTGCATGAAGTTCATATCAGGGTATGGGAAGAAGAGGTGGCATATAGCCCCTATATTTCAGAGGTATATGAATTTTGTCCTGCTCCAGGGCAATTTGTCAATAAAATGCCTGCATATGAAGATGGAGATTCGGAAGAGACAATGTTGCAAAAGGTAAGGGAATGTATTGTCGGTACACAAAATACGTTGATATCTTTAGGTTCTTATGGTGGATATGTGACTTTTGGTTTTGACCATTGTTTGATAAACATGCCGGGAAAATTGGATTTTGCAATTTATGGGAATGCTTATTATGATACATCTCTTGATCGTTTGGGGGGTAGTAGTGAACCTGGTATAGTTATGGTGGCCATGGATGTGAATGGTAATGGAATCCCAGATGACCCTTGGTATGAATTGGCTGGAAGTGAATATAATAATGAAAATACGACGCATCGATATGAAGTGGTTTATTATCGGCAAGATACCCTTTCTACTGATACTATGAGACATAAAGGTGTTTTGTGGAAAGACTCCAAGGGACAATATGGTTATTTGCAGCAAAATGCTTATCATTCACAAAATTATTTCCCATCTTGGATTGATTCAGATACTTTGTTGTACCAAGGAACCCGCTTGCCTGATAATGCAGAAGATTATTATGGCGATGGTAGCAGATGGATACTCTATGCCTATGATTGGGGATATGTGGATGCACATCCCAACAATAAATTGGATAAAATCAGCTTTGATATTAATTGGGCCGTGGATGAGAATGGGAAACGTGTTTATCTTCCCGGCATTCATTTTGTGAGAGTGTATACGGGAGTCTTACAGGTTTGTGGATGGCTGGGTGAGACATCTACGGAATTATCAAAGGCGGTCGATTTGAATCTTTTAGAAGAATAGGTATTATGGAATATCAGCAAACGCAAGAGCAAATTTACGAAAAGGCTAGGGATTTTGCATTACCTGTTTTGCAGAAATATTATCCAGAGACGACTCGTGTTCATGATATACTTTTGGTGCATAGTGAACAGGTTGCTAAACGGCTTCTTAGAATAGCAATCGCACGTCCAGATTTGAATGCTGACTGGCGCTTTGTATATGAGGCTGCGTTTCTTCACGACATAGGAATTTTTATGTGTAACGCTCCTTCAATAGAATGTTTTGGAACTCATCTATATATTGAACATGGATATTTGGGAGCTGATTTGTTGCGTAGTATGAATTTGTCAAGGCATGCATTAGTAGCGGAGCGTCATACGGGAACGGGAATCACAAAAGAGCAGATAGAAAGAGAACATCTTCCTTTGCCAGATAATAGAATATATGAACCTCAAACGATAGAAGAACAGTTGGTCGCTTATGCAGATAAGTTTTATTCTAAAACGAGGGTTGGGCAGGAAACGCCCATGGAGACGGTTAGGAAAAAGATGGAGAAGTTTGGGGAAAATTCTGTAGCAAAGTTTGATAAATGGGCACAGTTATTTTCGGAATAGACCCTTTTCTTTAATCAGTCACTTTGTTACGTAGATTGTATTATTGCTGGAGCAATGTTTTTTATTGTGAGGCATTTGTGTGAGGTGAATGTAAGAAAACTTATCCAGCCGTAATAATTTCTAATTTATTATGTTGCTTTTGGTTTGATATTTTTATCGTAAAGCTTTAATTTGCTTACAGAATAGATTTTTTAGTGGCATCGTGTCATTTGTACAGTTTCTATAGAGACTTTTGCGTACTTATGGACGCTGATTATGACATTCTGGCTTTCCAATAAGCATCATTTCTGTAAAAAATAATGAAATTGCTAACTTTTTGATTGGATATTGCATACTATTGCTTCCAATGCATTATGTAGAGGATTATTTTCTTTACATCTGGTTTGAAGGCTGTTGCCTTGTCTATTTAATTCTTTGAATTTCAGAGTGTTTAAAAGATGATTCCGATTGATTTGTTTTTGATTTATGTTTTAAAGCAGTGTTCTGAACGGCTTTTTTGTCAGTGAATTGAGTCTTTTGCTTCCGAAAAGGAGAACTTTCTCTGTTAAAATCGTGATTTTGTTCATTGGATGACTTGTTTTTTAAAAGGGAAAAATATATCTTTGCCCCTGCAAGTTTTTACGGAATCTTAAAACATCTGTAAAACGTATGCAAAAAATATATCACGAAATACTATTGTTCAACGTTTTAAGTATTTATGAAAAAAGTTATTCTCTCTCTTGTTTTAAGCTGTATAGCAATGGTACTATACGCTCAGACAAAAGTGGAAGGTACTGTTTACGATGACATGGGGCCTGCCATAGGCGTAAACGTAACCGTCCCAGGAACTACGTTGGGAACCATCACTGACTTTGACGGTCATTTTGAATTATCGGTTCCGAGTGATGCAAAAACCATTAGGTTTTCTTACGTAGGTTATCAAGTTCAAGAGCTTCCAATCAAAGCTCACATGAAAGTAACCTTGAAAGCGGAAACGCAAGAAATCCAAGAAGTCGTTGTAACGGGTATGCAGGTGCTCGATAAACGTATGACGACAGGTGCAACAACACAAATCGACGCAGACAAGACTAAGTTGGATGGTGTGGCTGATGTCAGCCGTTCGTTGGAAGGTCGTGCTGCTGGTGTGTCTGTACAAAGTGTGTCAGGTACGTTTGGTACTGCTCCAAAGATTCGTGTGCGTGGTGCAACTTCTATCTATGGTAGCTCTAAACCGCTTTGGGTGGTTGATGGTGTCGTTTTGGAAGACGCTGTTGAAGTTTCTAGTGATGACCTTTCTTCTGGTGATGCTGCAACGCTTATTGCTTCTGCCATTGCAGGCTTGAATGCCGATGATATCGAAAGTTTCCAGATTTTGAAAGACGGTTCAGCCACTTCTATTTATGGTGCTCGCGCTATGGCGGGTGTAATTGTTGTAACCACAAAAAAAGGAAAACAAGGTGTAAGCCGTTTGAGTTATACGGGAGAATTAACCTATCGTCTCAAACCGAATTATCGTAATTTTAATATTTCCAACTCTCAAGAGCAAATGTCTATCAATAAACAGATGGCAGACAAAGGATTGTTGGAATTTACAACTTTGAATTCAGCCAACAATTATGGTGTATATGGTAAGATGTATGAGTTGATTAATACGTATGATGAATCGACTGGTTCATATATGTTGGCAAATACTCCTGCTGCGCGTAATGCGTATTTGCAGGAAGCAGAACTTCGCAATACAGATTGGTTTGACAGGTTGTTCCAAAATAATTTGATGCAGAATCATGCAGTAAGTATGTCTGCAGGTACGGACAAAGCTCGTTACTATGCTTCTATGTCTGCCATGTATGATCCAGGATGGACGCTTTCGAATGATGTACAGCGTTATACGGCTAATTTTAACGGTTCATATGACATTCTCAAAAATTTGACTTTTGCATTGCTGTCCAATGCTTCTTATCGTAAGCAAACTGCTCCTGGTACAACCAATAGTACGCTTGACGTAGTGAATGGTGCTGTAACCCGTGATTTTGATATCAACCCTTATAGCTATGCTATCAATACATCTCGCGCTCTGGATCCAGATGAATATTATCGTCGTAACTATACGGACTTTAATATCTTCAATGAGTTGCAACGCAACTACATTGATATCAATATCATGGATGTTAAGTTCCAAGGTGAATTAAAGTATAAGCCAGTTAAGGGTCTTGAAATCAATGGTTTGGTTTCTTATCGTTACCAAAATGCAAAACAAGAGCATCATATACATGAGGCTTCTAACCAGGCTAATGCATATCGTGCAGGTATTTATCCTGAAGATGCTACTATTCGTGATGCTAATAAATATCTGTATAGAGATCCGGATGATCCTTCTGCATTGCCAGTATGTGTGCTTCCAGAAGGAACAGGTATTTACACCGTAACAACAAACTCAATGAGTAGTTTGGACTTGCGTGCAACTGCAGCTTATAATACTGCATTTGATGGCGAAAAGCATTTGCTTAACTTGTTTGCAGGTGCTGAATTGAATTCTATCGACCGTCAGGAAACCTGGTTCCGTGGTTGGGGTATGCAATATGACAATGGTAGTACTCCTTTCTGGGATCCTCAAATCTTTAAGCAATTGAAAGAAGAAGGTGCTGAATATTATTATGATTCATGGACTTATTCACGTAACTTGGCTTTCTTTGCAATGGCTACCTATTCATACAATAGAAGGTATACTTTGAATGGAACATTCCGTTACGAAGGTTCTAATAAGTTGGGTCGTTCCCGTAAAGCTCGTTGGCTGCCGACCTGGAACGTTTCTGCTGCATGGAATATGCATGAAGAAAATTGGTGGAGAAATACATTTGAAGATGCTTGGACACACTCTACGTTACGTGCTTCTTATTCTTTGACTGCCGACCGTGGTCCTGCTTTCGTAACTAACTCTTTGCCTGTTTATATTGCTGATACGCCTTGGAGACCTAATGCTGGTGACCAAGAATCTGGTATCGTATTGGGTGATTTGGAAAACAGCGAATTGACATATGAAAAGAAATACGAGTTCAACATCGGTTGGGATTTGGGTTTCTTGAATAACAGAATTAACCTTTCAGCCGACTTTTATACCCGTGAAAACTTTGACTTGATTGGTATTACTACAACCCCAGGTGTTGGTGGTGTGGTTTTGAAATATGCTAACGTTGCTAACATGAGTTCATATGGTGTTGAAGGAACTTTGTCTACTGTAAATATTAAAACAAAAGATTTTACTTGGACAACAGACTTGACTTTCTCTGATGCTCAAAATAAAATTACGGCTTTGGAGTCACATGCTAATATGATTAACATGGTATATGGTGGCGGATATGCTTTGGAAGGTTATCCAGTACGTTCTTTGTTCTCCTTGAACTTTGCAGGACTGAATGAAGAAGGTTTGCCAACATTCAAGAAAACTGATGGAAGTGAATTGCCATTGTCTGAAATCAATTTCCAGCAACGTACAGGCTTGGAAGATATTTTGGTATATGAAGGACCGACCGATCCGATAATTACTGGTGGATTCGGTAATACATTCTCTTACAAAGGATTCTCTTTGAATGTATTCCTTACTTATTCATTTGGTAATGTTATACGTCTTGATCCAGTATTCTCATATTCATATGATGATATGACCGCACTTCCAAGAGAATTTGCAAACCGTTGGGTGACTCAAGGTGATGAAGCTTATACTAATATTCCAACAATTCCGGATAAACGATTGATTCAGAAATATACTTCTTCTGAGTTGCAACGTTTGTATAACGCGTATAACTTCTCTACGGAGCGCGTTGCAAAAGGTGATTTCATCCGTTTGAAAGATGTATCATTAAGTTATGATTTCCCGAAAAAATGGTTTGAGGGATATAAAGTAACATCACTTGCTCTGAAGTTGCAAGCAACAAACCTCTGCTTGCTGTATGCTGACAAGAAATTGAATGGGCAAGATCCTGAGTTCTTTAATACAGGTGGTGTGGCTATGCCAACTCCGAAACAGTTCACCTTTACATTGCGTTTAGGTTTATAATAAGTGGACACTAAATCAAAAAAGAAGCATTATGAAAAAGAATTTGATTTATATTATATCAACAATGGTGGCTGCGTTTGGCTTGTCTTCTTGCAATGACTTTTTGGATACATTGCCTGATCAACGCACCCAACTAGATTCAGAGGAGAAAATCTCCAAACTGTTGGTTACAGGCTACTCAGATGCCAATTATGGCTTGATTTGTGAGTTTAGCTCTGATAATATGGAAGATAATAATACTCATGGTAGCGGTTTGGCTGAAGCTGCTTTTGACCCGAGTCATGATGAGATGTTTGCATGGAAGGATGTTGTATCCAGTACAACGCAAGACTCTCCACAATATATTTGGGGTTCAAGCTATTTGGCTATAGCTACTGCAAATGCAGCTCTTGATGCTATTAATGAGTTACGTGAAGAGAAGAATGATCCAACCATTCTGAAAGCGGAAGAAGGTGAAGCTTTACTGATACGTGCATATCATCATTTTGTTTTGGTAAATATTTTTGGCCATGCATATAAAGGCGAAGCAAGTAAAGAAGATTTAGGTGTACCTTATATGACCAAACGTGAAACGACTGTGCGTGCAGATTATACCCGTATTAGTGTAGCTGCTGTTTATGATTCGATTGAAGTTGATTTGAAGAAAGGCTTGCCATTAATTGATGATGGTATTTATACTGTGCCTGCTTATCACTTTAATGTAAAGGCAGCCAAAGCATTTGCTGCTCGTTTCTATCTGTTCAAACATGATTATGCTCAGGCTGCAAAATATGCTGAGGAAGTTTTGGGAGGAACTCCTGCACTTGCTGCTACGGTTTTGCGTGACAACAAGTATATTATGGAAAACTCTACATATCCTGATAATGAAATAAATTTGTGGTATGAGTCTGATGCAGCACATAATTTGCTTATAATGCCTACTACATCTTATTATGGTTTGATGTTTTTGGCAGCTCGTCGCTATGGTATCAGTGGACAGGCTAATGATGATATTTTCTACAGCGGCGGTCCTAACTGGGATGGAGGAAATAGCTCTTTCCCTGGTTATAAAGTATGGAGTACTGGACAGCAATATGGAGGTTTCGTAGCAAAAGCTTATTTCTTGTTTGAATATACAGATAAGATTGCAGGCACTGGTCTTTATCATAATATGCGTAGTGAATTTACTACAAATGAGAGTTTGTTATGTTTAGCAGAAGCTTTGACACTTCAAGGGGGGGATGCTAATTATGAAAAGGCTCGCCAATATATGGAAGCTTGGACTCAATCTAATACTATCACTAAGCCCCTTAAAATGTCCGATATCCTCTTGCGTTATGGTGATAGAAGTACAGCAACTTTTGCTGATAACTTGGAAAATGCACCATCTATGGGTATTACTTTGCCTGCAGATGAAAATGGTAGAGCTATGTTACGCTTTATCTTGCATGCACGCAGAATAGAGACTGTATGTGATGGTTTGCGTTGGTTTGATATCAAACGTTATGGCATTGAAATCGAGCATAATATCAATGGTACTGTGGAGAAACTTGCTTGGGATGATGAAAGAAGAGCATTGCAATTGCCACAAGATGTCATTTATGCCGGAGTTGAAGGAAATCCACGTTCTAGCTCATCAGCCGCAGGTTCATCTACAAGTGGTAGTCTGACTATTGAGTCTGTACAACCGCAATATTCAACCTATTTGATTCCTTCTGTAAGATTTGAACAAGTTGGACATAAATAATTCAGATAATAATATGAAAAAGCATGTTATATTAATGGCTTGTCTCGCTTTTGTGATGACAGCTTGTCAAGAAGAAAAATTGGCTCCGTCAGGGATGTTTGATACTGATGTTCCAGTTTATGACGAAACTTTGGCGACCAAGGATTTTGACAAATATCTCTATGAAAATTATGTAGAGACCTATAATTTGGAGTTTTTGTATCGTATGAAAGATGTCGGGTCTAATACACAATATAACTTGGTTCCGGCGCGCTATGACCAATCAATTCGTTTGGCGGTTCTTACAAAATATTTGTGGTTTGACGTATATGGAAAAGTAGTTGGTCCAGATTTCTTGAAACAAAATGGTCCGCGTATCATTTATTTGGTTGGTTCACCTGCTTATAACCCAGACCAGGGAACCGAGACTTTGGGTACTGCTGAAGGTGGTATCAAAGTAACGCTCTATAAGGTAAATGAGATGCAGCCAACTAATATTGCCCATTTGAATCAATATTATTTCCATACGATGCACCATGAGTTTGCACATATCTTGCACCAAAAGATTTCTTATCCGAAAGAATTCAATACGATTTCTGCTAGCAAGTATAGCCCTACAGGTTGGCAGAACCGTACGGATGAAGAAGCTCAGAAAATGGGATTCGTTACCAATTATGCAAGTAGTGAAGGACGTGAAGATTTTGTAGAGGTAATTTCTAACTATATTACAGAAACCCAGGAAGATTGGGATAAAATGTTGGAAACTGCTGAAACAGGTCAAGTTTCTGCTACAGAAACCGGAAAGGATATTATTTTGCGCAAATTCGATATTGCAAAGAGTTGGTTGGAAACAGCATGGAATATCGATTTGGAAGCTTTGCGTCAGGAAGTGCAGACCCGTCAAGCAGAGATAGAAGGCATAACAAAATATGAAGAATTGATGGAAGAGGCTGGTTTTGGAGAATATACTTACGATAAATAATCCATAGAAGTAATCAATATGAAAAAGTACATATATATATTAGTAATGTCGTTGGCTGTAGGCCTTTTAAGTGGCTGTGAAGACACCGATGACGTATTTGGCAAATCGCCAGAGGAACGTATTCAAGAGGCTATTACTACTTTTGAACAGGTATTGTTATCTCCAGAATATGGTTGGGAAATGCGTTATTTCTCAACTGAAAATTCAGCTGGATATCCTTTGTTGGTAAAGTTCTATAAGGACTCTAAAGTTGTTGTTGCGGGGCAAAATCGTTTCACAAATAACAGTTATAAGGAATCTGAAAGTTATTATGATGTAATAGATGGAAATGGCGCTTTGCTAACTTTTGAAACATACAATGAAGTTTTGCATGCTTTTTCAAATCCAGTAGATCCAAATGGTAAAGGTCAGGAAGGTGATTATGAATTTTATTGTGATCCAACTATGACTACTGATAATCAGGTAGTTCTGATTGGTAAAAAACGTGGTCTCAGCATTGTAATGACGAAGTTGGATAAAAAATATTCAGATTGGAGCGTTTATTTCAATGAACTTGCTGCTATTAATAAAGTTACTTTTGAAGGTAATGCTGGCGCAGCTTTTCATTTAAAAGTTGCTGGAGCAGGTCCATATTTAACTTATAATGAGTATCAGTTCTTCCAGGGCAATACTGCAATGGGCTTTATTTTGACTCCATCAGGTTTGCATCTTTATGAAGGATATGAGCGTAACGGACAACTGGCGGTTAATTTCCAACTTGACAATGCAGAGGCTCCAACAAAGTTTGTTTGTACAGATGAAGGTGTTACAGCATCAATAGAACCACGTTATACCCCTCTTGCTTCATATCAAATGGATAGTAAAACCAATGCAATTTGGACTATTGACTATAAGACTATGGGTGCGTCATCTACAACTGCTTTCAATGCATTGCAGGATGCATTAAAAGCAACGGATGCCACTATAAAAGAAGTTGATTTGCTGTACGTACAAAGTGTATCAAAAAATGCATTACGTTTCAGATATCGTATAGCAGATGGAACAGAACTGGAAGCTTTGATTTATTACAATTTGACTTATACTCCTTCTAAGAATCCGGAAACCGTTACGTTTACGTACAATGATGCCAATGAAAATGGTTTAGGTTTCTTGAAACGTGCTGGAGCTGGTGATGTTGAGGCAGGCAAAGCACTTGTAAATGCAGTATTCGCTAAAACTTATAAAGTTGAATGTGCATCTGGAGGTTTATTGAATCCATCCTATTTGAAGTTCATAGCTACCGATGATAAAGATTGCAACTTTACCATTCACAAAAAAAACTTTTAATGGCAATTTATAAATGAATAAAGTTATGACAAAGAAAATATTTTCATTATTGCTGGTAAGTTTTGCCACATGTGCAGTAATGGCACAATTGCCACAACGTGTGGAAGGAAACCCCGATCAACGTAACGATGAGTTGATGCGTTTTGCTCCTATGGAAAAACAATCAGCAGCCCCTGCAGGAGAATTGCAGGATAATATCTCTCGTTTGATGGAACGTAATCCACTTGTAGATGAATTAAGCAAGGTATCATTGCGTGAAGTTGCTTTCCCTGTCTATAAGACACCATCTGCAAATGATGAAACTAAAGCTTTTTATTGGAAACCGGCAGGTACCTATTTTATTGGAATAGACCATGGGTTGGGTAATACTTTCCAAGGTATTGTTGGTACATGGTTGGACAAAGATATTAAAGCATGGACATTCCAAGGAGGTAGTACGAATTATAAGGATATTTCTTTCCAGACATATTTTTCTGGTATGATGCCAGATGCATATTATACAGATAAAAATGCTGGAACTTGGAATGATACTCTTGTTGCTCAGATGCGTGGATCTGAAGTCTCTTTTATTAGTTATGACATGCCTTATTTGATGGTTGCAAATGGTAATGTACGTGATACATTTACGCTATGTGCTGATAGTAAGGATTATAGCTTGATTAAACGTCAGGAAGCAATTGGTAAGATTGGTGTAGCTGCAACTATGGCAGGCGCTCCCTATACTGGGCATGCAAATTATGATTATACCTGGCCTATGACCAATGCTTTGACTCTGGATTGTGAATTGGGTAATTTAGTGCAGAATGTTTACTCGGTTGAACCTTTGGAATATTTTATTGGTACCACTGATGTCACAGTTGAAGGAAATGCAATAACACCTGATGGCTTTGTAACTGCTTATGAAAAGCCACAAACAGAATTGTATGTGCGTGATATTACTTTGTGGTTGGAAGCATCTCAGGTAAATGAAGGCAAAGCTACATATAAAGATCCAGTAATGGGTGAAAAAGATACTTTGTGGCTTGTTGTTGAAACAGAAGCTGGTGCAGAAATCGTGAAATCATTTGCAACTAAGGAAAATTTGATGCTTAAAGCAAATAAAGGAGCTATTTTGACATTTGATTTTATTACTAAGTCTACTGAATATGGTGAGATCCTTTCTCGTGGCTTTGTGGTAAATGAACCATTTAAGGTAAGAGTTACTGGTTTGTCAAAATGTACAGGTGATTTTAAGATCGTGACGGCTCTTGCCCCATATGGAAGCAATACTTCTGTATTGGTGAAAGATGAAGCTGATCCGGTTAAATATGCAGAATTTGAGCCTTATCTGATGTTGAATGGTATATTCCCAACATTGTTTGATGCTTATGTTAATGTAGAGGATACGTTACAGGTTATCGATATGGAAATGGGTGATGGTTCAACCAGAAATGTAGCTGCTTTTGACGAAACACAAACTGCTGCAGGTTACGTTCCAGCTTTGTATAGCTATTTCTATCCAGTTGATACATTGAAACAAGTAACTAATATCACTTTCCAAGGACCGGAATGGATTACTTGGGGCTATGATGATACGGATTGGGCTGGTGAGACATATTCTGATATGATTTATCTGTATTTCTTTGCTGAAGAATTACCGGAAGGCGATACTTTCCGAGAAGGTAATATCACTTTATCAAGCTTTGGTAAATCAAAAACCTATTATGTATATCAAGGAGTTAAACCGGAAGGACAGCAAATAGGTGATGGAACAACTGATTTGGAAGAAAGCAATGTGCAGCCAGTTAAGGTATATTCTTTGAATGGACAATTTAATTTGACTTATCCAAATGTGTATACTGCAGTTGAAGTATATGCTGTAAATGGTAATAAGGTTGCTTCATATAACTTACCAGAAAACGGTAGTTTCTCTATAGACAATTCTTCTTTGGCAAATGGAGTTTATTTGATTCATATGATTGGACAAACTTCTGAAGTATTGAAGGTTGTAAAATAGTGAAGTAAACGAAGAAACTAGTAGATATTCAGAAAAGGTCGACTCTTGATGGGTCGGCCTTTTTTGCGTGATAAAAGGATTTGCCTATCCACCTTTTAAGTCGTAACTTTGCATCCCTATATTTCAATGAAGATGGAAGAAAAAAAACTTTATATTGAAACCTATGGATGTCAGATGAATGTGGCTGATAGCGAGGTTGTGGCGTCCATTATGCAAATGGATGGGTTTGAATTGATTGAAAAGCCGGAGGATGCTGATTGTATCATTGTAAATACTTGCTCGGTACGTGATAATGCAGAACAAAAGGTTATCCAGCGTCTTGTCTATTTCAATGCATTGCGAAAGAAAAAGAAGGGCCATTTTTCATTAGGTGTTATTGGTTGTATGGCAGAACGTGTGCAGGATGATTTAATCAAAAAATATGGAGTGGATTTTGTGGCTGGTCCTGACGCTTATTTGGATATCCCAAACTTGGTAGGTAGCGTGGAACAGGGGCAAAAGGCTATTAATGTACAATTGTCTACAACAGAAACCTATAAAGATGTATTGCCGGCGCGTATTGGAAAAAATATTTCGGGATTTATCTCCATCATGCGTGGATGTAATAATTTCTGCTCTTATTGTATTGTGCCTTATACTCGTGGTCGTGAACGCAGCCGTGAGCCTCAAAGTATTCTTGCTGAATTGGCTGATTTGCGCGAAAGAGGTTTCAAGGAAGTGACGCTTTTGGGTCAGAATGTAAATTCATATCGTTATAGCGAAGGTGAGAATGTAATTGAATTTCCTGACTTGTTGGCTTTGGTGGCTGAGGCAGCCCCTGATATGCGTATTCGTTTTACCACCTCCCACCCAAAGGATATGAGTGACCGTACACTTGAGGTGATAGCGGCTCATAAGAATCTTTGTCGTTTTATTCATCTGCCCGTACAGTCGGGTAGCAATAAGATCTTGAAACTCATGAACCGCAAATATACGCGTGAATGGTATTTGGATCGTATTGCTGCCATACGCCGTATTCTTCCTGATGCGAGTATAGGAACAGATGTCTTCTGTGGATTTCATGATGAAACGGAAGAAGACCATCAGCAGACGCTTTCTTTGATGAGAGAGGCTGCATTTGATATGGCATTCATGTTTAAGTATTCAGAGCGTCCAGGTACTTATGCGGCTAAACATTTGCCGGATACCGTGTCTGAAGAAACAAAAATCAGACGACTGAATGAGATTATTGCTTTGCAAAATGAACTCTCTGCCGTTTCTAACCATAATGATATAGGCAAACGCTTTGAGATATTGGTAGAAGGATTTTCCAAACGCTCGAAAGAGGAGTTGTTTGGCCGTACGTCGCAAAATAAAGTGGTAATCATCCCTCGTGCAGGGCGTCATATAGGAGAATTGGTACAAGTGGAGATAACTGAAGCATCAGCTGCTACGCTTAAGGGAATTGTTGTGGAAGATGGATGTAAAAAATTTGCATGAAATCGTTTAAACTGACATCAAAGTTTAAGCCAACCGGTGACCAACCGGAGGCTATTCGACAGCTAACGCAAGGGCTGGAATTGGGCTTGCCGGCCCAAACCCTTTTAGGAGTTACAGGCTCAGGAAAGACCTTTACCATTGCCAATGTGGTGGAGAAAGTGCAAAGACCAACCTTAGTGCTCAGCCATAATAAAACACTGGCAGCACAGCTCTATACGGAATTTAAAAACTTCTTTCCAGAGAATGCGGTTGAGTATTTTGTGTCCTATTACGATTATTATCAGCCAGAAGCCTATTTGCCAACTACGGACACTTATATTGAGAAAGACCTTTCCATTAATGCCGAGATTGAAAAGTTGCGTTTGGCAGCTACATCTTCTTTGTTGTCGGGTAGGCGTGATGTGCTGGTTGTCTCTTCGGTTTCGTGTTTGTATGGTATAGGAAATCCGCATGATTTCAGTAGTAATGTCATTACGGTCAAAAAAGGACAGAAACTGGTTCGGAATAAATTCCTCATGACTTTGGTGGATAGCCTTTATTCGCGTAACGAATTGGAACTGAATCGAGGGAATTTCCGCGTAAAAGGCGATACGGTCGATATCTTTTTGGCATATACTGATTTTATTCTGCGTATTGTATTTTGGGGAGATGAGATAGATGAGATTATGACCATTGAACCGGCCAATAACAGGGTAATAGATGAATATGATGAATATTTGATTTATCCCGCTGGCATCTTTGTTACTTCAAAAGACCGTATTAACGATGCCATTTATCAGATACAGAAAGATTTGGCGGAACGTGTTGACTATTTCCGTTCGGTAGGTAAAAGCTATGAAGCCAAACGCCTTTACGAAAGGGTAACCTATGATATGGAAATGATCAAGGAGGTAGGCTATTGTTCAGGCATTGAGAATTATTCCCGTTATTTTGACGGTAGAAAGCCAGGCGAACGTCCTTTTTGCCTGTTGGACTATTTCCCCAAGGATTATTTATTGGTTATTGATGAAAGTCATGTCACGGTGCCTCAAATTCGGGCCATGTATGGTGGTGACGCAGCACGTAAGCAGAATCTGGTGGAATATGGCTTTCGTTTGCCGGCTGCCCGCGACAATCGTCCGCTTAAGTTTGAGGAATTTGAAGCATTGACACCGCAAACTATTTACGTGAGTGCAACACCGGCTGATTATGAATTGATGAAGTCGGAAGGAGTTGTTATTGACCAACTGATTCGTCCTACCGGTCTGTTGGATCCGAAAATAGATGTGCGGCCTAGTCTGAATCAGATTGATGATTTGTTGGAAGAAATCAATGTACGTGCCGAAAAAGATGAACGGGTATTAGTCACGACACTGACCAAACGTATGGCTGAAGAACTGACAGCCTATTTGCTGAAAAATGGGGTGCGTTGCAACTATATCCATTCAGATGTTGATACCTTGGAGCGTGTACAGATTATGGATGACCTGCGTAGAGGCATTTATGACGTTTTGGTTGGTGTTAATCTCCTTCGTGAGGGCCTTGATTTGCCAGAAGTCTCTTTGGTGGCCATTTTGGATGCTGACAAAGAAGGATTTTTGCGCTCTCACCGTTCTTTGACTCAGACGGCAGGGCGTGCGGCTCGTAATCTTAACGGGCAAGTAATCATGTATGCAGATAAGATAACGGAGAGCATGCAGATGACGATTGATGAGACAAATAGACGTCGTGAAAAACAGTTGGCCTACAATGAGGCACACGGTATTACACCACAAGCCATCAAGAAAAATTTTGCAAATGTACTCTCAACACCTTCAGCTGTAGAGAAAGATGCTTATGTCGCACCTGAAGTTATACCTTTGGCGGCTGATCCTGTAATTCAATATATGACTCCTCAGGCTTTGCAGAAAAGTATTGATTATACACGTCGTCAGATGATGGATGCGGCTAAAGAGATGAATTTCATTGAGGCTGCCCAATTGCGTGATGAACTAATTAAACTGGAAGATCAGCTGAAGCAAATGCAGTCCGCTAATTCTTAGGAGGCATTTTGTAATCCCTTTTGCTGCTTTTTGCCTTGTTTTTTTTATCAAAAAAAATAGTGCCCCTTTTTGAGGGCACTGAAAAAGTAATCACAATTCAGTCCACTCTGCAGAGTAACTAAAAATATAGAGTTCGCCAACTCCTTATCGAGGATTTGACGAACTCTAATTTTTATTGATAGGTCGGTTATATATGACGCT
>JADIMG010000048.1 GCA_017694875.1 Candidatus Gallipaludibacter merdavium | reverse complement strand
GATACTGTACCTTTATTGTATCCATCAGCTGAAGCATTATATAGCTTTTGCCGACTCTTCGCTGTCCGGTAAATATCTTGATTAATTGCTTCCCGATAAAAGGCCGCACCTTTTCCGTATAAAGCGGTCTGTGTATGTATTTCTCTTTCATGTATATCCCTTTTAGAATCACACAAAGATAATAAAAGTTTCAATTATAATTGAAACTTTGCTGGAAATATATGAATCCTTCAATCATAATTGAAGTTTCAAAGACTGATTCGGGTTCTGTTTGGGTAGAAATCTTCTGGTTGAAACACGCCTACAGGGTATTATAAGGCTGTTGCCTCTTGTTTAAATGCCTAAAGGGAATATTTGTAAAGCACTCATAATCTGATTATTGCACAATAGTATCAGTTCGGCGGGAACTTTGGTAGTTTCTTTCATCGGGCTGGAGACGCAAGAGGTTAAGATTCAGCCGGTTATGAAAGTCGTACTGCATTCGAATAACGAGATGCTGGATGAGGTTGTGGTTGTAGCTTATGGTACTGCAAGCAAACAATCTTTAACTGGTTCTGTTGCTTCTATTGATGCTAAAGAACTGGAATTGCGCCCTGTAACGAGTGCCACTAGCGCATTGGAAGGAACTGCACCTGGTATTCAAGTAAATAGCTCTTATGGTGAACCCGGTAGTAATAAGACGCAAATACGTATTCGTGGATTCGGTTCGGTAAATGGAACAAATGAGCCACTAATTGTGGTGGATGGAGTGCCTTATAACGGAGATATTACAGACATCAACAGTGATGATATTGAATCAATGTCAGTACTGAAAGATGCTGCATCCGCTGCTTTGTATGGTAATAAGGCTGCTAATGGTGTGATACTTATTACAACCAAAAGAGGCAAAGACAGCAAACTGAATGTTCGCGTTAATGTAAAGCAAGGAATATACAATCGAGCCATCCCTGAATATGACCATATGGGCATTAACGACTGGATGGAAACAATGCGTTTAGGATATAAGCGTTATTTTATGGTGGACAAAGGTATGGATGCGGCTTCTGCTTCAGCAGCAGCGAGTGCCGGCTTGTCTTCCATTGTTAAAACCAAGATTTTTGACAGAGAAGGTGCTGAATGGTTTGATACCAACGGCAAGTTTGTGGCAAAAGTTTTACCGGGTTATACCGATTTAGATTGGTTGGATGCACTTCAACGAACAGGCTATCGTCAAGAATACGGTATCAGTACCGATGCGGGAAATGAAAAATATGACATGTTTGCTTCATTCAGTTATCTGAATGAAAAAGGATATATTATATCTTCTGATTTCGACCGTTTTACAGCA
The DNA here is from genome assembly GCA_017694875.1 of Candidatus Gallipaludibacter merdavium. Taxonomy (GTDB): domain Bacteria; phylum Bacteroidota; class Bacteroidia; order Bacteroidales; family Paludibacteraceae; genus Gallipaludibacter; species Gallipaludibacter merdavium. Next base: position 4,196 of record JADIMG010000048.1, on the reverse strand, counting down.
CGTTTGAAAACTAATTTCAAACCTACCACCTGGTTTAAGGCAGGAATAAACCTGGCTGCTACCATGTCTAGTTCGAATTACGCAGATAGTGCGGAAAGCAATTATTTCATCAATCCATTCTACACAGCCGGCTTAATGGGTCCTGTATATCCTTATTATCAGCATAATGCTGACGGTTCCTTAATTCTAGATGAGAATGGAAATCCACAATATGATGTAGCGAACTATGATTATTTGGATGGAAGAAATATAATTTACGAATTGCAGAATGACATCAACAGGAAAGACCGTAATTCTATCACCGGCCAAGTATATGCTACCGTTAATTTCTTGAAAGACTTTTCTTTCACGACAAAAGGGGATTTATATGTAGCGGATCTGTATACAAAGAATTTTAACAATCCTGTTTGTGGCGATGGTGCCGCCAATGGAGGACGTTTGAGCCAAACAGCAGATAAAAGCCGTGAATATCGTTTTACACAAGAACTGTATTGGACTCATGACTTTAATTTGCACCATGTGGATGTGTTGGCTGCTCATGAATCATTTAAATATTCGTTTAATACGAACTATTTCATGAAAGAAGCTCAAAAAATTGCCGGAGGGAATACCGAAGCATCCAATTTCTCTAAAGTGACTTATGCAGAAGGATATGCCGACGAATTTACTACAGAAAGTTATTTGGCGCGTGCTCGTTATAACTACAACCAACGTTATTATGTCGATGCTTCTTTCCGTCGGGACGGCTCTTCCAGATTCTATCATCCGTGGGGTAATTTCTGGTCATTGGGTGCCAGTTGGATGATTTCTGAAGAAAAATTCATGAAGGGTATCGATTGGATAAATAGTTTGAAACTGCGTGCATCATACGGTGAGGTAGGTAATGATGCAGGAGTTGATTATTATGCTTATAAATCATTGTATTCTTCAGATACAAACTCAGGTATGGGAGCTTATTATAAGACTCAAAACGCTAATCAAGATTTGAAATGGGAAACTTCTTCTTCGTTTGATATTGCATTAGAAGGACGTTTGTTCGAACGTCTGAATTTCAGTATTGACTTCTTTAATAAAAAGTCAAAAGACTTGCTATTCAATGTCTACAATCCTTTATCTGCCGGAGCGACAGGTTGGCCATGGAACGCGGATGGCACAGCAGGAACTGGTATGTCTTCTATTTATAAAAATATCGGTTCGGTTCGGAATACCGGAGTGGAAATCGCTTTGGACGTTGATGCTATCCGTACAAAAGACTGGCGGTGGAACATCGGCTTGAACTTGACAAGTCTCCACAACGAAATAACCAAGCTCCCGGACGGAAAAGACATTTTGAATGGCGTGCAAAATTTTAGTGAAGGGCATAGCATTTATGAGTTCTATACTTATACTTATGCCGGTGTAGATCAATTAACTGGACGTTCACTGTTTAACGCTGACCCAGAAAAGGTAACGGACGCTTTAAGAGCAAGTGGCGATGTGGTAACCATCAATGGTAAAGATTATGTATATAATACGTCTTATGCGAAGAAGGACTGGCAAGGTTCGGCATTACCTAAGGTATATGGAAGTATCAATACTTCATTAACATGGAAAGATTTAACTTTGTCTGTATTATGTACTTATTCATTAGGAGGAAAAGTTTATGATTACAACTACAGCAACATCATGTCTACATCGACTGCATCTCCTCAGGCTTTACATCCGGACTTATTGAACGCATGGAAAGAAGCTCCAGCTGGCATGACGGAAGACTCACCTAACCGTATTGACCCGAATGGCATTCCGGCTTTTGACTTGTCATCTTATGATGCTTTTTCACAAGGTGCAGGAAGCCGCTGGTTGACATCCGCCTCTTATTTTGCCATTAAAAATATAAATGTGGGGTATAATATTCCTAAATCATTGATTAAGAACTTAGGTATCAGCGGATTGAAGCTTTTTGGAACTGTTGAAAACGCTGTACTTTTCACTTCACGTAAAGGATTGAACCCCCAGTATAGTTTCAATGGTACTCAAGACAATACATTTGTATCTGCCCGTATCTTTACATTCGGTTTAAACTTAACATTTTGAAAACGATAAATTAAGCAGTTTATGAAATCAACAATAAAATATTTGGCATTTGCTGTAGGATGTACGCTTATGATGGCTTCATGTTCTGACAGTTGGTTGGAAACCGAACCGACATCTTCTGTTTCAGGCGATGAAATTATCGCTTCTACTGACAATGCAAAACAAGCGATTAATGGCATTTGCCGTGTTATGGTGAATCAACATAGTTATTATGGACAGATGTTCAATGGAGAAGGCACAATGAAGCTTCTATATGGAGAATATCCGGGACAGGATTTGAATTTTCCCTATATGAACCCTGGATGGGCTCCTATAATGAACGGGCAATTTACGCAAAATAGCAGCAGTATTTATGATTCATATCCATGGTATTATTATTATATCATTGTCGGTAATGCCAATAGTATCATCGCAAAGATTGACGCAGCGGAAGGCACAGAGGCTGAACGTCAGTTTATCAAAGCTGAAGCACTGACATTTCGTGCGTATGCATTTTTCCGTATAAGTGAAATTTATTGTGACAGTTGGGCAAAAAGCAACAATGGTGCAACAAAAGGAGTGGTACTCCGTTTGGATGAGTCTATAGGAGACATGCCTCAATCTACGCTTGCTGAAACATACACCCAAATATACAAAGATTTGGATGATGCTATAGCATTGTATGAAACGTCAGGATTGTCGCGCAATGATGTTTATTCAAGTGCAAGTAGCACGAATTGCTTTCCTGATATAAACACGGCTTATGCGGTTTATGCACGAGCAGCATTAACCAAACAAGATTATCCTACAGCACTCAATTATGCCAAGTTAGCCCGTAACGGGTATGCTTTGATGTCTGTGGCTGATTACAAAGCAGGGTTTGCCGCTCCCACGTCTGAATGGATTTGGAGCGTATACAATGATGAAACAGAAAATATCTTCTATTATGGTTGGCAACTATTCATGGCTTGCAACGGATATTATGCGCAAAACGGCATCAACGTTTGTATAAACCGCGATTTAATAGAACAATTTCCTGATACAGATATCCGCAAGTCGTTGTTTTTAACAGAAAAGACCTTCTTGCCGGAAGGGAAATCATTTAGTGATGTTGTTGCTGGTGACGAGGCTGGAACTTCAAATGGAATGTTTTCAGATGAAGCTGCATATGACAAAGCTGCTACATATGTAAAACAAACCGTACCAGCGGCTCTTGAGCAGAATTTTGCATACGCTAATTTAAAATTCCAGTGTACGGCACAGCCGGCAGTAGGATGTCAACCTATATTCCGTGCTTCTGAAATGTTGCTGACAGAGGCTGAAGCTGCCTTTTTTATGCAAAATGAAACGGATGCCCAAAACGCTTTGATTGAATTAAACAAAACCAGTGGCCGTGACGAGTCTTATACTTGTACAAAAACAGGAACAGACTTGTTAAACGAAATCAAACTATACCGTCGTCTTGAATTATGGGGTGAAGGTTTCAGTTGGATGGATTGCAAACGTTGGGGAGACAATGTTGTCCGTAATGGATTCGATGAGGATGGGAATTACCATTCAAGTGTTTCTGGTACGTATGGAGACTTAGAAACATTCTGGAAATGGATTATACCACAACGGGAATCAGATTATAATTCAGCTATTAGCATGAAATAAAAGAAGTATAAAAATCTTTTTTATAAAAAAGAGGTTGGGAGATTGCTTATAACTCTCAGCCTTTTTTTGTTGCTATTAGAAAATGCGACAACTTCATTTTCTATTAGTTACAGTTTACCTTTGTCTTTAGCCAGCAGAAAATCCCTCAGATGAACTTGCTTGATTCCTTGGTAACTTCTTCCATTTTGCAAGGTGTCCATGGAATAAAGAGGGGGTATCAAAATAAAGAACGACTATCAAAAAGTAATGTTATTCTGAACAAAGCGAAGAATCCCGCATGCATCAGCTTCTGTTTTCTAGATCCTTCACTACGTTTAGAATGACAAAATGAAAGTTGATTTTTATTTTAATACACCCTCATCCGCTTTCTTCACTGCATGGTACAAAAGAATCCAATTATCTTATAAGATATTCGGATTACATTCCCAATTTATTGTAATAATTTTGGATTTCATCAAATAGATTGCTATTTTTGCAGAAAACATTCA
>JADIMG010000047.1 GCA_017694875.1 Candidatus Gallipaludibacter merdavium | reverse complement strand
CGAGAGGACCGTGTTGGACGAACCTCTGGTCCGCGGGTTGTACCGCCCGGTGCACCGCCCGGTAGCCAAGTTCGGTTCGGATAAGCGCTGAAAGCATCTAAGCGCGAAGCCATCTCCAAGATTAGATCTCCACAGAGGGTCGTCATAGACGATGACGTTGATAGGGCGCAGGTGTACAACGGTGACGTAAAGCCGAGCGCTACTAATAGCCCGAGCCTTTCCTTTCGTGTTTGTTCTGCTTCTTTTCCGCCTCATGTCACCCTATTCAGGTGGTTACAGTGCGGGGGTTCCACCTCTTCCCATTCCGAACAGAGAAGTTAAGCCCCGCCACGCCGATGGTACTGCGCAAGTGGGAGAGTAGGTAGCCGCCGTCTTTCGGGAGCCTTCCGGAGCATTGTCCGGAGGGCTCCCTTGTTTTTTATGGCGCCGAAACTTATCGTACCCCTTCTCTATCTATTTTTTCATAACATCTTGCCTTACAAAAAAATAATACTAACATTTTTGTAGCTATACAAAAGATGTTTACCTTTTTATTATGGCAGCTCTGCAATGTTATTCTTGATGTCAAACCGGACTGTCAATGTCTGACATTTAAGTAGCAGATTATTGATTATAATATTCTATATTGCTTTCTATATGTGTCAATCCATTTACTTTTTCGTTAATCTCTTGTTAAATGATGTATATACTATGTCTAATTCCTGCTTTTGGAACAGTTTATGCAACATCAATAATACAAACCCTAAACCCCAAAAATATGAATGGTAAAAAGGTAGAAAAAGAACTGCTTCAGCTACAGAAGAATATGTACAACTTCGCCTATTCACTGACGCTGAACGAAGAGGAAGCCGGAGATTTGCTCCAAGATACTTCCTTGAAAGTGTTGGATAATAAGGAAAAGTATTCTGATGATACAAATTTCAAAGGTTGGGTCTTGACAATCATGAGGAATATCTTCATAAACAACTACAGAAAAATTGTCCGTAATCAAACGTTGATTGATTCAACAGAAGATCTGTATCATCTGAATTTGCCGCAAGATTCTGGACTGGATACCCCTGATGGAGCATATACTTTAAATGAATTGAATCATGGAATAGATGCTTTACCGAAGGAATATGCAAAACCATTTAGAATGCATGTAGACGGATTTAAGTATGAGGAGATTGCAGAAGAGATGAATCTGCCTATTGGGACGGTAAAAAGTAGAATCTTTTCAGCTAGAAAATCACTGCAGAGTGAATTCAAAGATTATAAATAAGATAATATAAAGCCAAAAGCAAAAGCAAAAAACGTTTTTCTCATAAATGAATAATTATTGGATGATTGATCCGCCTCCGCTGCGAAGCGTGGGCGGTTTTTTGTATATATGTAATGACAAGTCTATTTATACGATTTTATTTTTGGGTAACTTTTTAGCTGATGAAAAACAATAAATAGCTGTATTATAGATATTTAAATTGTTGTCATGGATAACAATTTTATCTTGTGTGATAAAAAATATCTCCAAAAAGTTTTTTTCTAGAGAAAAAGATTCTATCTTTGTGTCCTCGCATATGACACTATTGAATACCTTATTATAAACGTATAAGAAAATTTGAATGACATGGGAAGCGCAGAAATAATAATTCTCAAGCGTGACGGAAGTACGGAAATCTTTTCGATTGACAAAATAAAGAATGCAATTGCAAAGGCATTTCTGTCGGTAGGTAGTTTTGCAACGCAAGATGTGATGACTACGATTTTGAGTCGGCTCAATATAGTCAATAATATGAGTGTCGAAGAAATACAGAATCAGGTGGAAGTCGCGTTGATGGCAGAAAAGTATTTCAGTGTTGCCAAATCATTCATGTTGTATAGACAAAAGCATACAGAAGACAGAGAAACCAGAGATAAGCTCCAATTCCTCATGGATTATTGCAATGCGTCTAATGCTGCAACAGGCAGTAAGTATGATGCGAATGCTAACGTGGATAAGAAAAATATAGCAACACTTATTGGAGAATTGCCTAAGTCGAACTTTATTCGGTTGAACAGAAGGCTGCTGACCGACCGTCTGAAAGATATGTATGGCAAGGAACTCGCAGATCGCTATTTATATTTGCTCAATAATCATTTTATCTACAAAAATGATGAAACGAGTTTGGCTAATTATTGTGCCAGCATAACAATGTATCCATGGCTCATAGGAGGAACGCTTTCTATTGGTGGAAATTCCACACCGCCTACTAATTTGAAATCTTTCTGTGGGGGCTTTGTCAATATGGTATTCATTGTGTCAAGTATGTTGAGTGGCGCATGTGCAACACCGGAATTTCTGATGTATATGAACTACTTCCTACAGAAGGAATATGGCATGGATTATTATTTGCATCCGGATGCTCAGGCTGATTTGTCACTTAGGAAACGAACCATAGACAAAGTGATTTGCGACTGTTTTGAGCAGATTGTTTATTCCATCAATCAGCCGACTGGTGCACGCAATTTCCAGGCTGTGTTTTGGAATATAGCCTATTACGATAAGTATTATTTCCATAGCTTGTTTGAACACTTTGTCTTTCCGGATGGCAGCCAGCCGCACTGGGATTCCCTTAGTTGGCTTCAAAAGCGTTTTATGAAATGGTTTAATAAGGAGCGTACCAAGACTGTTTTGACCTTCCCGGTGGAAACCATGGCTTTGCTGTGCAAGGACGGTGATGTGTTGGATGAGGAATATGGTGATTTTACAGCCGAGATGTATGCCGAAGGCCATTCCTTCTTTACCTATATGAGCGACAATGCAGATTCCTTGAGTAGCTGTTGCCGTTTGCGTAATGAAATCCAGGACAATGGATTCAGCTATACATTGGGTGCTGGCGGCGTTTCAACCGGATCGAAAAGTGTGCTCACTATAAATCTGAACCGTTGTATCCAGCATGCAGTTAAAATGGGTATACCTTATCAGACATTCCTGTCGGAAGTGATAGAGTTGACTCATAAAGTACAGATTGCTTATAATGAAAATCTGAAGACTTTCCAGAAAAGGGGTATGTTGCCTTTGTTTGATGCCGGATATATCAATATAGCAAGGCAATATCTGACAATTGGTGTCAATGGTTTGGTGGAAGCTGCAGAATTCTTGGGCATAGAAATCAACGACAATCCCAAATACGTAGAGTTTGTACAAGGAGTGTTGGGACTTGTTGAAAAATACAATAAAAAGTTCCGGACCAAGGACTTGATGTTTAATTGTGAGATGATTCCAGCTGAGAATGTAGGGGTTAAGCATGCAAAATGGGATCGTGAAGATCATTATTTCGTTCCGCGCGATTGTTATAACAGCTATTTTTATGTTGTCGAAGATCAATCACTCAATGTAATAGACAAGTTTAAGTTACATGGCAAAAAATATATTGAACACCTGACGGGAGGCTCTGCATTGCACTGCAATTTGGAGGAACATCTTTCCCAGGCACAATATCGCCAATTGTTGAGGGTGGCAGCTGTAGAAGGGTGCAACTATTTCACATTCAATATACCCAATACCATTTGCAATGATTGTGGATGCATCGACAAGCGTTATCTGAGTGAATGTCCCAAATGCCATAGTAAGAACATTGACTACTTGACGCGCATCATTGGTTACATGAAACGCATAAGCAGTTTCTCTGCTCCTCGTCAGAAAGAAGCTGCGCGCCGTTATTATGCGAAGGTTAGCGAATCTAATTTGCAACTTGCCGATGCTTAAATTTGCTGATTACGATATAGTTTTTCAAGAAGTTCCGGGCGAGGTGACACTCGCCCTGAACATTTCCAATTGCCCCAATAATTGTCCGGGTTGTCATAGTGCCTATTTGATGAATGATGTGGGAATGCCCTTGACGGAGGATGCCCTTGATGACTTGTTCGCTAAATACGGAAAATCCATAACGTGTGTTTGTTTCATGGGGGGAGACCGTGAGCCTCTTGAAATACAGAAATGCGCACTTTATGTCAAACAGCATACAAAGTGTAAGACTGCCTGGTATTCCGGTCGTGATTGTATTCCTGATTATTTTTCGATACAATCTCTTGACTTTATAAAGCTTGGTCCTTACATTGAAAGCCTGGGCGGGCTTGATTCTCCTACCACCAATCAGCATTTTTACAAAATATCAGCCGACGGGAATCTGGAAGATTGGACCTATAAGTTTCAGAAAAAAAGGCATATATATGATTCTTAATGTCAGGAGATATATCACCCATAAATGATGATTGACAAATATTTAATAGTCTTGACATAATTCCTTTACGCGTTCCTCAAAGTTTTCCCTGTCTCCCAAGAAGCTGTTTTTTACTTTTGCGCGGTAATTATAAATGGTATTTACGGAGTAGCAAAGTAATTCGGCTATTTTTATACTGGAGCTTATTCCTAAACGTATCAATGCAAAGATTCGTAACTCGGTTGTGAGCAATTCATCAGATTTAGGAATAATTTGTTCATCTGGTTTCAGTAAACTATTGAATTCCTCAATAAAATTGGGATAGATAGAAAGGAAAGTGTTGTCAAATCGGTTGTAGAATTGTGCCATTTCGCTTTTCATTAGTTCTCCAACGTCTTTCATGCCAGCTTTACGGGCCAGTTTGTTCAGACGTCGTATATATTCGCTGTATACTTCCAGATATTGGCATATAAAAAGTTCCTTTACATGATTTGATTCTTTCAGAGAATTGTTTAGTGTAGTAAGTTTCCTATTCAAGGCTGATAATTGTTCATTAAGCTCTTGTTGCTTCTTGTTCATGGCGTTGAGCCTTTTAATTTGGTGGATAGTGAATAGGAATAATAGAAGAATAATGATAAGAAGGCATATGAGTCCACTAACAGCCCATGCTAAGTGTTCTGACATTGCCTTCATTTTTTGGCTATAGGATTGGTTTATCAGATTTCCCAATGGACTGATTTGAAGATGTCGCAGTTGCGCATTAAAGATGCCTGCATTGTTGACGGAGTAATTGATATACAAAAGTGCCCGGTCTAATGAACCTTGGTGAAACATAGTATTGGCCAATGTCCATGATGAACCGTTATCTGTAACACCGCTACGCACATCTGCGATGGCAGAACGTGTAAGCCAGCATAGGCGGCCAATGTAGTTTCCCATTTCCTCCAATGTTACAGAATGTTCATATGCCATGATGGCATATATGTGTTCATCGGGTGATAAATAATGGAAAATGCTGTCAGCAAGGCTAATGGCTTTGTCGTATTTTTTTTCTGACCTAGCCTGAATGATGCGTAGCCGGTAATATTCAAAGGCCATGTTTTCATGCCAATCATATTTGTTCACGCCACTTAATTTTAATTGTTTGTCCCGTAATGCATTGACTAATGAATCACGGAAGCAATCTGCTTTCTTAAAATATTCTGCTTTGATTTGTTTTGATTTACCATATACGGCAGATTCGCTGTAAAGTCTATTCATTGCGTTAAAATAAAGTACTTTAAGCGAATCAGGAATAGTGCCGAGATGTTTGGTTTCGATAAAACCCTCATTATAGAATCCAGTGGAAGCGAGCAAATAAATAAGGTGAAGTTTGGCCTCTGTGGAAGAATGTAGTTGGCATTCCGAGGCTTTGTTTAAATATAATATTGCAGAATCACATTGATAGGGTACATAAAGTTTGCCAATTGCCAATAAGACCTGTGCATCATCCATATTCCCGAATTTCTTTATTGAATCAATCATCGATTGTCGTTCACTTAAATATGTTTCATTAAGCTGAATTTCATGGTCATATAGTGTCAATAAGGAGTCTAGCGTGCTTTTGTTGTCAGCATGTGTAGTTAAAGAAAACAAAACAAAAACGATAGTACAAATGTAGGATGTGATGTTTGGCATATATATAAGGTCTCAATTTATCTGCAAAGATAAATAATATTAACAAATAGGCAAGTAATCGTATTTTTTCTTTCTGTTTTTTCTTCTACATGTTCCACTTTTTGTAGTTCAAATGAAGTTTTAAGTATTTAATTATTAGCATTCTGCGTTTTTAGCGGTTCACTTTTTGTTTCATATGGAATGAATTTGTGTTGAAAGTGAAATTGTTATTCCTATTTTTGCAATAACGAATTCTAAAATTCTAATTTTATATGAAAACTAATTATCAGGAAAAACACATCGTACGTTGGGCGATTTTGGCTATCTTGTATTTTTTCCCAACGGCAATCATGTCTCAGGTACAGGTCAAGGGCGTGGTGACAGATGCGAATCATGAGGCAATTATTGGTGCGAGTATTCAGGAAAAAGGCACTACTCATGGTACAATCACCGACTTTGACGGAAACTTTGTTCTTGAAGTAAGTTCTGCAGATGCTACGCTTATTATTAGTTATGTAGGTATGCAGACGGTTCAATTGCCTCTTGCTGGCTCAACTCAAGTGAATGTGGTTTTAAAGGAAGACCAGGAAGTACTTGATGAAGTGGTGGTTATTGGTTATGGAACACAAAAAAGAAAAGATTTGACCACAGCTGTTTCTTCGGTGGATACGGAAAACCTGGATAAAATTCCTATTACTTCTGCTGCCCAGGCAATGCAGGGTAAGGCTGCTGGCGTTACAGTGGTAAAACCAAATGGTCAGCCAGGGGCTAGCATGGTAGTACGTGTGCGTGGTACAACTTCTATGAATGGAAGCAATGACCCTTTGTATGTAGTAGATGGTGTACCAATGACAGATATTGGTTTTTTAGCTCCAAACGATATTGAGTCTATGCAAATCTTGAAAGATGCATCTTCTGCAGCCATCTATGGTTCACGGGCTGCAAATGGAGTTATTATGATTACTACCAAAGCAGGCTCTGCCAGTAAGGAAAGAATGAAGGTGGATTTTTCCATGTATGGTGGTTGGACACAGGTGTCCAAACGTATGGAGAGCCTCAATTTTGAACAATATAAGGAATACCTTGAAGACTTGGGGTCTAACGTGGTTCTACCCGATGGCCTTAAAGATGAAACCGACTGGTTTGACGAGACTTACAAAACGGGTTCTACACAAAACTACCAATTGTCTGTAAGTGGCGGAACCGAAAAGATGAGAGGCTATATGTCGGCTGGCTATACCAATGAAATTGGAGTCATTCCTACTACTACTTATCAACGCTACAACTTCCGCACTTCTCTCGATGCTGATGTTACTAAGTGGCTCACTTTGGGAACAAATGTTTCTTATGCTTATGGCATTAACAATGGTTCCATTTCCTCTGGTACAGGTGCTAACCGTGGAGGTTTGGTATTGTCAGTAATTAATACGCCAACCTATGCGCCGATTTACGATCCGGAAAATCCGGATTATTACTATACTAATTTTTATGGCGTAAGCAACATTACTCACCCTCTGGAGAATATAGAACGCTATAAAAACAATTCAGACAAGCAACACAGACTGCTGGCAACAGGGAAAGGAATTTTTACCATATATGATACTAAGAAATTCAATAGACCGGATGAACATGAGCATTCTCTGAAATTCACTACCACTTTTACCGAAGACCTTAAAATGGGGCATACCACTTATTTTCTTGATCCATGGACAACTTCTTGGGGACGTAATCAGTATGGTGAAGCTACAGATACAAGAAGTACCGACTTGGTGATTGTTTGGGACAATGTATTGAATTATACCACTCAAATCAACCAACACAATCTGGATGTGATGGCGGGTTCTTCTTACACGCATTCCATGTGGACGCAATCCTATATTGCAGGTAGCCATTTTGCTGATGGTACAATTCAAACATTAAATGCTGCAAATAAAATAGATCCATCATCTACCAACACGACGGCTAGCGAATGGGCGATTATGTCTGGTTTTGCTCGAATAAGCTATAATTATGACTCTCGTTATATGATTTCTGCCAATATGCGTGCCGACGGTTCCTCTCGCTTGGCTCCTGGTCACAAATGGGCCTATTTTCCATCTGCCAGTGCTGCGTGGCGTGTTTCTGGTGAATCATTCATGCAGGATGTCAACTGGATTGATGATTTGAAAATTAGAGGTGGTTGGGGACAAACTGGCAACCAGGGTGGCATCGGGGATTACGCTTATCTCGAACGCTACAATATTGTACGTCAAAACTGGTGGGAAACAGGCAAGGAACATGCTGTGCCAACCTATAGTCAGTCTTCTTTGCGTAATACAGACCTTACTTGGGAACGTACTTCGCAGACCAATATCGGATTTGACTGGACTCTCCTAAAAAACAGATTGACAATTAATTTTGACTGGTACTACAAATATACTACCGATATGCTTATGTGGGTTTCTTTGCCAGCCGGATCAGCAGCTGTTTCTTCTATCCAGAGAAATGAGGGAGAGATGTCCAATACAGGTGTGGAATTCACCATCGTTTCACATAACTTTGTCAATAAGAACTTTAAGTGGGATACGCAGTTGAATATTTCCCACAACAAGAACCGCTTGGAAAAATTAGCAACCAGCCAAGTGTATTACGATGCAAAGGTGACCGACGTGTTGGCTGATTATTGTGTCAGAAATACTCCTGGCATGCCGTTGGGCTCTTTCTATGGATATAAAACGGGTGGTGTTGATCCAGAAACTGGTGAATTGATCTATTTGGATACAAACGGGGATGGTGTTGTCACAGCTAGTGACAGAACATATATAGGGGACCCTAACCCCGATTTTACTTTCGGTATGACCAATACGTTCCAATTCTATGGTGTGAGCATCAGTTTCTTGTTGCAAGGCTCCTATGGCAATGATATATTTAATGCCAGCCGAATTGAAACGGAAGGTATGTATGACGCTAAAAACCAATCTGTACGTGTTTTGGATCGTTGGAGAAGACCTGGTATGATTACTAGCATTCCCAAAGCGGGATTCGATATGAAGATTAGTGATTACTTTGTGGAAGATGGAAGTTACATCCGTTTGAAAGACCTGACAATCGGTTATGAATTCTCAGGTGAATGGATGAAAAAGGCAGGGTTGACACGCTTGCAGCCTTATTTCTCTGCACAAAACTTGTTCACCATCACAAAATACCTCGGTATGGACCCAGAAGTAAACCAATATGGAAATTCCGGTACAGTTCAAGGTCTTGACTATGGCACGTATCCGCAAACACGCAGCTTTGTGCTTGGCCTTAATGTAGCATTCTAAGTTTTACGCATTTAAAATCTGAAGAATATGAAAAAGTATTATTTATATATCATAAGTCTGATGCTGACATTGTCAATGGTAGCATGTGATCTTGATTTGGAGCCTATCTCCGACCAGTCTGAATTGAATCTGGGTTCTTCGCAGGGTGATACTGTACGGATTAAATTTAAAGATAGAGCAGCAGCAAAGGCCTTCTATGAAAACCTCTACAATATCATGCGCGACCGTCAGGAGCACTGGTATTTGGACTATCTGCTTTTTGGTGAATCACGTACCGACAACGCCTATGCGGGTACTACAGGTGCCGAAGTCGTGCCGGTTGAAACAAACGCATTGGATGCTTCCAACCCGGATATTGCACGTGACTGGGACCGCTATTTGGAAGATATTGCACAAGCCAACGTGCTGATAACCAATATCGATAAAGTGCCAGACCCAGCTTTTGTGCAGTCAGAACGAGACCAATGGAAAGCCGAAGCCCTGATTTTTAGAGCCATGATGATTTTTGACTTGGCACATTGGTTTGGAAATATTCCTTTGAATTTGACGGAGGCCCCTGATATTACAGCCGATAATATTGAAGAGGTTTATCCGATTTATTTCCCGAAACCTGTTACGCAGGATTCGGCATACAGTCAGGTGATTAAGGACTTGACGGAGGCTATCCCCTATGCCCCTTCTATCAATCCGGCCGACAAGCGTATGTTGAGCAAAACGGTGGCTTATGCACTCTTGGCTAAGGTTTATGCGGAACTGGGAGATTGGGACAATGTGATTCTTTATGCTGACAAGGTATTTGCAGATGGTATCACTTTGGCTGACAATTATGCTGACTTATGGAAATACGATGAAGAACTGGGTGACGGTAGTCGCAACAACAAGGAAACAATTTTGGAAATGCAATACACCTCAGCAAGTGGCAACTGGGTAACATGGATGTTGGGACGTAATTTGTCCAACTGGGATGAATCCTTTACATGGGCAAAATGGATTACACCAAGTAGAGACCTTATCAATGCTTTCAATGCTGCAGGTGATACTATACGTCAAAACCAGACAATTGTATATTATCCATGTACATGGAGTAACTATTATCCAGCTGACAATTATCCATTCATGTACAAATGTCGTTCTGCCTACAGTAGCATTATCAAATTACGAGGGGCAGATATCATGCTGCTGAAAGCTGAAGCCTTGGCTCATCAAGGCGATTTGAATGGTGCCGCTACTTTGGTAAATAAAATCCGTCAGCGTGCAAAACTGAAAGATTTGACCATTGACGAAACTGGTTCACAGGATGCCATGTTGGATGCAATCTTGAATGAACGCCGTTTGGAATTGGCTCTTGAAGGGCAACGCTTGTTTGACCTGATTCGCTTTGGGAAACTCTTGGAGGTGATGAATGGAATCAACAATAGGGACGAAGGCCGTTTGCCGCAAGCTAGACCCTTTGTCGAGGAACATAAATTGATGCCTATTCCACAGACTGCTTTGGATAAGAATCCCAACTTAATTCAGAACCTGGGTTATTAACAAATGGCTTATTGTATAACTTTTAAATAGTACAGAATATGAAAACAATATATAAATGCTTATTGCTGTTATTGCCGACTCTCGTTTTTGCAGCATGTCAGCCGGAACATTTCCGCGAAGTTTATCCAGTTGGTGACCCTCAGCTTACGGCAGAATTGCTTACAAAAGAAGTGCAATATGCCAAAGACAGTATTTCTTTTGCGGTAACTGTTACAGAAACGGAAACTCCATTATCTACTTTATCTATCAAGGTGGTGGTAGGAATAAATGTGATTGTCAACGAACAGGTGCGAACCAAGGATTATGAGTTCAATTCAACATTTACTTACCCGGTGCCTCTTTTGGCCAACATGGAGGAAGGCGAAAAAGTGAAGGTTTATCTTACCGCAACCAATGTGGAAGGTACGACAAAGGATTTGATTCTCGACGATTGCATCGGACACAGACCAGCTATTGAAACAATGTATATTATGCCTCCAACCATTGACTATAAGCCTCTGGGAAAAGGCATGCAGATGACCTATGATGGTGAATGGTTCAATGCTTATGAATTAGGTTATCCAAAATCTATGGAATGTCTATTTGCTGTAGTAGGGACAAGATTCGGTCGCGTGGATTGGAGCTATCCGGTTTTCGGTATGATTAATGGAGAGATTGCTTTGATTACTGAAGAACAGTTCAATTCAGGTGTGGCTACCTCAATCAAATTGGCTAACGATGCTTTTCAAACCATCGATACTATCCGCTTTAATCCGTTGACTTTCGAGGTTATTTTCGGAGGAAAGGTGGCTCAACCGGTTTCTTCTCTCGATGTAATGACTGATTTGGCAGAGGTGGCTGGCAAGAACTACAGATTCTCAAAAATCTTCTTCGACCCAGAATTGGAAGTAACATTGAGTGGCGTGGCCGATGTGGAAATGGCTTATAATCTCGACTTCATGGAATACATGGGAGACAACAAAGTTAAATTCTTGGCTGAAAAGGGAATGTACAATGTATATTACTTGACCGATTTGGATTATTTGGTGGTAGAACCATTGGAAGATGCTATCTATCCGAATGCTATGTGGATGACGGGAGTTGGTTTTGGCTATCCGGCTGCTACGCCTGAGGTTGCTGGCGGATGGGGATTTGACAGACCGGGCCAGTACATTGCTTGCCGCACTGTTGCTCCGAAAGTATATCAGTTTACAGCCTATTTCAAGAACGAACAAAGTACCGATTACACAGATTATGGTACACTTAACTTCAAGTACTTTCATGAGAAAGGTTGGGATCTCGGTGAAGAAAACGGCGGTAGCTATACTCAGGAAGGATTGAACATCTATGGTGTTGATAAAAATGGCGGTGGACTTACTAAGATAGATGGTACAACTGGCAACGAAAAAGGTAACTGGATTGCTACCAACGAAGCATTTGAAGGTGTTTATCGTGTTACGCTCGACCAAAACACCATGACCACCAAATACGAAAAAATCAGATAAGAATAACTGAATTATGAACAAAATGTTGAATACGATTACTTTGGGTATTGCAGCTCTGTTAATGGGCTGCAATGCTCCGGTTGAAAAACCAGACAATGGGAAACAACCAACTGATAACGATACAACAGCTAAGGTGGCAACTTACATCACTACGGCCGATGGAACCATGCGATTTACTGCAGTAGCACGTGAATATGCAGAAGGTTTGAATATGTCTCCTGAGAAAACACTTACGTTCAATCCTCAAAAACGTTATCAGCAGTTCGATGGTTTTGGAGCTGCCATCACGGGTGCCACTGCGTTCAACCTGATGCAGATGCCGGAAGACAGACGCCAACAACTTTTGCAGGAAACTTTCTCTGTGGAAGAAGGTATGGGCTATAGCTATGTGCGTGTGCCTATTGGCGGTAGCGACTTCAATTCCCGCAGCAATTACGATTATACATGCTGTGACCAAAAGGGTATTGAAAACTTTGCCTTGCAGTCTGATGAAGTGGATTATATCATACCTGTCCTCAAACAGATTTTGGCCATCAATCCTGATTTGAAGGTAATGGGTACTCCTTGGAGCTGCCCAACGTGGATGAAGGTGGACGATATCAATACGAAAGCACCTTATTCTGGCCAGAACAAATGGGTGGGCGGATACCTCAATCCGGATTACTACAATGATTATGCAACCTATTTCGTAAAATGGATTAAGGCTTTTGAGGCTGAAGGTATTCAGATTACCAGTGTTACGCCACAAAACGAGCCACTGAACTGGGGTAACTCCATGTCACTCTACATGCCTTGGGACCAGGAACGTGATTTTGTCAAAACTGCACTCGGACCAACTTTCAAGAGAGAGGGTATCGATACGAAAATCATTTGTTTCGACCATAATTACAATTACGATAACAAAGAAGACCAAAAGCAATATCCGTTAAAGATATATGCTGACTCTGAAGCCAGCCAATATATCGATGGAGCTGCTTATCATAGTTATGGCGGTAGCCCTACTGAATTGGATGTGATCCACAATGCTGCGCCGGAAAAGAACCTTTATTTTACGGAACAGTCTATCGGTACATGGAATTACCAGAGCTTCGGACAATCACTCATGTCTGAAATGAAGAATACCTGTATCGGAACTGTAACCCGTTGGTGCAAGGCGGTTATTGTATGGAACTTCCTCTTGGACGATCAGGGAGGCCCTCACGGCGGACCAGGTGCATGTGCCACTTGCTATGGTGCTGTAGATGTGTCTTCCAAAGATTATACAACGCTTACCAAACGTAGTCATTTCTATGCTATTGGTCATTTGAGCAAGGCTTTCAAAACTGGTTCTACACGAATTGCCACTTCTGGCTATCTGCCAACTGGCGTTTCAGCCGTTGCTGCTGAAAATCCCGATGGAACCTATGGATTGGTATTGTTCAATGAAAACGAGCAAGGGGTTACCTTCAATGTGGAGTATGGTGATAAGTTCTTTGAAATAACGCTGCCGGCTCAAAGTATTACTTCCTGTGTGTTGTAATGATGAAGACGAGAGTTTTATATATGATTGGCCTGATGGCATGCATGGCACTTTCTTTTATGTCATGCGCCGGACGTGAACCGCAAACGGTTTGTTTCTTCGGTTCGTCTGTATGCCGTGGTGTGGGGGCTGATTCCTTAAATGGTTATGCCTCTTTGGTACGGCAGAATTTTCCGGAAGGCTGGGAATATATAAACATCTCGGTTGACGGCAATAATACATTTGACCTTTTTGCCCGTTTGGAAAAGGATTTTGCTGGATTGGATGTCCAGTATGTTGTTTTAGGTATTAGTTTGGGCAATGAGGGACTGCATGAAGTAGGCGAAAGAGCCGTGTTGTCCTATCGGGAAAATATGCCACGGCTCATTCGCATGCTTCAGGACAAAGGTTATTATGTGATAGTTGTCAATAACTATACACGTGGCGATTTCAATGAGGTGGATTATCAGGATTTGTGTACTGTCAATCTGGAAGTACAGCAATGGGATGTTACCACAATAAATGTGTGCGGTACACTCGATAATGGCAAAGGACGTTGGGCAGAAGGCTATTGGAATGGTCAGGATATTTACCATCCCAATCAGCGGGGACACGAAGCAATGGCCAGTGCTTTTCCGCCTTCTTTGTGGGAGGCACTCCAGGAAGGCAAGAAGTTGCCGGAATTTGTCTCGACAGAAGGCGATGACAACGGTGTGCATAGACTGTCTTTTGTGCCCGAACCGGGCTTGCAGTCTTATACATTGTCTTATGAAAGCAATGATACGGTCTTTACGCAAGTGTATGCGGCTGCCCAATCCCGTAAAAGTTTTTATGTAAACGGTTCATTGCATAAGCAATTGGATGGCTATAGTGAGTCAATCTCCAGTTTCGTTGTCAATGGCACCAATCTACACCAACTCTTTTTCTATCGTGCAGCTATGACCCCAATTGAGGTGGAGGCTTTGGCGCAAGGCAAGTTCCTGCGCTCCAGTTTGGAACTTTATTGCCCGCTTTTACAGGCAGATGTTACCAATTATGCCCAAACCACAAATGGAATTGTAGCCAACGAACAAAACAAATAGTATTAACCAATTTTTAAATTCAAGTATTATGAAGAAGATTTATTCTTTTATTTTGGCAATGTTTGCAGTGCTTTCTGTAAGCGCTACTGATTATTATCTGACGGGCGATTTCAATGGATGGAAGCCTGATGCAATGCAATTTACCGAAGCTACCGATGGAAGTTATGAAGTAACGGTTACCGATTTGTATGGTGCTGTAAAAATATTGGTAGGTGGAACTTGGGGTAGTGAAAATGAATATGGAGCTGTTGTTGACGGCGACAGCGTTTTGCTGGGTAATTCTTATGCTTTGCAACAAGCAGGAAAAAACCTGAAAATAGGAAAACCAGGTTTTGGTTATAAAAATGCAAAACTGAAATTGGTGATTTCTGAAGAGGTGTTTACTCTTACTTTTGTAAGTGGCGAAGAGTATGACCGCACTGCACTCCCTACTACTTATCAGATTATTGGAGCATTTACCAACAATTGGAGTACTTCCGATGCAATTCAGTTTGAAGATGTAGAAGGTGTGTTGACGGCTGTTGTTCCTGATTTGAACGGAACATTCAAGATTATTTCTAACCGTTCTTACGATGAACAATGGGGTACCAACTGGGAAACAGGTGCAGGTCTCGAATTCAATGTGCCTTATGTATTGGGTGCTAAAGGTGACAACGAACCAGCCAATTTAGGTTTTGCCAATCCTTTTGCTGGTTATACTAATGCAAAATTGACTTTGAATGTAGGCGAAGATGGCACTATGACACTTACGCTTGTCGATGGTGAATTCGCTAAGATGGAAGCTGATTGGCACATACCTGGTACTGCCTTGGGTTGGAGCTGCGAAGAAACTCAAAGATTCTCTCCTGTTGCAGGTCAGGAAAATACCTATGAAATTCTCGTTCCTGAATTTGGCGCCGATTTCAAATTGGTATATGGTAACTGGGCACTCGAATTTGGTGCAACTGATAGCATCAAATGGGAATTGAACAAGGAATATACTTGTACCTTTAAGGGTGGTAATATTCATGCAATAGATGATGAAGCTATCTTTATTGATTGCATCATTACATTGACAGTCAACTATGAAACAGCTGAAGTGAAGTTCATGATAGTTTCTGAAGGCTCTGGCATCAATGATGTGAAGGCTGATGAAAAGGCAACTGCTACCAAAATCATTGAAAACGGACAAGTGCTTATCATTAAGGATGGTGTACGCTACAATATGATGGGCGTGAAAGTTGAATAACTATTAGAGTCTTTCGGAATGTTCATATGAGCATTCCGAAAGACCTTAAATATTAAATCAAGTATTATGAAAAAGATTTGTTTTTTTATTTTGGCAATGTTTGCTGTACTGTCAGCAGGTGCCACTGATTACTATCTAACGGGCAATTTCAATAACTGGAGTTCAAATGCCAATAAATTTACCCAATCCGGAGATGGTTATGAAATAACTGTTACTGACTGTTTTGGCGAAATCAAAGTGTTGATAAATGGTCAATGGGGTAGTGAGAACGAGTTAGGTGCGGTTACAGCTGGTGATGATGTGGTTTTGGGTGAAACTTATACCTTGCAGCAAGGTCAAACCAATTTGAAAGTGGGTAGAGAGGGTTATGGCTATACGAATGCAAAATTCAAATTGCAAATAGTAGAAGGCGCTTACAAACTTACTTTTGTATCTGGTGAAGAATACTCTCTTGTAACTACCTATCAGATTGTCGGTGGTTATAACGAATGGAAGCTTGAGAATGCTATCCAGTTCGAAGATGTGAATGGAGTTTTGACTGCGGTAGTTCCTAATCTGACTGGAGGATTCAAGATTATTTCTAACCGTTCATGGGATAAAGAGTGGGGAACAAATCTTACTACGAATGCGGGTTTGGAATTCAATGTTCCTTATGTCATGAGCGAAAAAAGCGAAGGCCAAATCTCAAACCTCAGTCTGGCCAATCCTTTTGGTGGTTATACCAATGCAAAACTGACTTTGCAAGTGGGTGCAGATGGAACCATGACGCTTACACTTATTGAAGGCACGGTTAATAGAACGGAAGCTGATTGGTATATGCCAGGTACAGTTTTGGGATGGGATTGTACTGATGCTCAAAAACTTTCACCGGTAGCAGGCCAGGAAAATACCTACCAAATAACGATTCCTGAATTTGGTGCTGATTTCAAGATGGTATATGGTAGCTGGGGGCTTCAATTTGGTGCTACCAACGGCCAAACATGGCAATTGAATCAGGAATATACCTGCTCGCTTACAGAAGAAAATATTCACGCGACAGACGATAATGCAAGATATACCAATTGTACCGTTACTTTAGTGGTCGATTATGAAAATGCAGTAGTGAAATTCACGGTTGCCTCTGAAGATACTGGTGAACCAACTTCTTTACAGCAAACAGAGGTGGAACCGGTTGCTACCAAAATCATTGAAAACGGACAAGTACTTATCATTAAGGATGGCGTTCGTTACAATATGATGGGTGTGAAAGTCGATTAATCATTTCTCTCTTTCGGAGTGCCCATCAGGCATTCCGAAAGAGAATATATAAAAACACAAAATAAATCATGAAGAATTTCTTGTTAGCCTGTTTGTTGTTTGTGCTTGTTGCAGCTCCTGCTATGGCGCAAACTTATCTGGACCCTGCGGCTCCGATGGAAGAACGAATCGAGGATGCCATTAACCGTATGACATTGCGTGAAAAGATTGCCATTATTCATGCGCAGTCTAAATTCTCCTCACCGGGTGTTGCCCGCTTGGGAATTCCCGGTATATGGTGTACGGATGGCCCTCATGGAATACGTCCTGAAGTTCTTTGGGACGAATGGAACCAGGCTGGATGGACCAATGACTCATGTATCGCTTTCCCGGCATTGACTTGTCTGGCGGCTACATGGAATCCTGAAATGTCCTATCTCTATGGCGTGAGCATAGGCGAAGAAGCCCGCTATAGAGGAAAAGATGTACTCCTCGGACCGGGAGTCAACATCTATCGTACGCCCCTCAACGGACGTAACTTTGAATACATGGGCGAAGACCCATATCTGTCTTCTGTTATGGTGGTACCTTATATCAAAGGTGTGCAGGAGCAGGGTGTGGCTGCCTGTGTGAAACATTATGCGCTCAACAATCAGGAAGTGGACCGCCACTGGGTGAATGTCAATGTATCCGATAGAGCTTTATATGAAATCTATCTGCCGGCCTTTAAGGCTGCTGTACAGGAAGGTGGTACATGGTCCATCATGGGTTCATATAACCTTTATAAGAATCAGTATGCCTGCCATAACTCTTATTTGTTGCAAGACATATTGCGCAAGGAGTGGAATTTTGACGGCGCTGTCATTTCCGACTGGGGTGGAACAATGGATACCGACCAAGCTATCCGCAACGGACTCGACCTTGAGTTCGGTACATGGACCGATGGCCTGAGCGACGGCGCTTCCAGTGCTTATGATGTTTATCATTTGGCCAATCCTTATCTGAAGAAGATTGAAAACGGTGAAGTGGGCACTGAAGAGTTGGATGAAAAGGTACGCAATGTGCTGCGTCTTATCTTCCGCACTTCCATGAAACCCAACAAGCCTTTCGGAGCAATGTGCTCTGATGCTCATATTGCAGCGGCACGCAAAATTGCGGGTGAAGGTATGGTGCTTCTTCGCAATGAAAACAATGTGCTCCCGATTGAGTTGAATGATACGCAGAAACCGACTATTTTGGTAGTAGGTGAAAATGCCATTAAGCAAATGACGGTGGGCGGAGGCTCTTCTTCACTCAAGGCAAAATATGAAATGTCGCCACTGCAGGGTATCACCAATAGGGCAGGTAATCAGGCTCAAGTGAAATGGGTACGTGGATATGTAGGTGATGTCAGCGGTGAATACAATGGTGTAACCACAGGACAATCGCTTGAAGACAGCCGTACGCCTGAGCAGTTACAGGAAGAAGCTGTCAGTGCTGCCAAGGAAGCGGATTATGTTATCTTTGTAGGTGGCCTGAACAAGGCGCATCATCAGGATTGCGAAGATGGCGACCGTCTTACCTATAATCTGCCTTACAATCAGGACCGTCTGATTGCTGCTTTGGCTGCTGCTAATGACCATGTTGTAGTGGTGTCTATCTCGGGCAATGCACACGCTATGCCTTGGTTGAAAGACGTGGAAGGTATCCTGCAAGCATGGTACAGTGGTTCTGAAACGGGCAATGCAATGGCCGACATCTTGTTTGGCGATGTTAATCCTTCCGGTAAGTTGCCTTATACAATTCAGTATGAACTCAGCAATTATCCGGCTCACCAGTACGGCGAGATGGGCTATCCGGGTGTTGACAAACAGGTGCATTACATGGAGGATATTTTCGTGGGCTATCGTTATGCGGACCTTTACGGACGCCGTCGTCCTATCAAATATGAAAGCCAGGGTGTAAAATATATCATTACCCCTCCGGCTCATACTGCTCTGTTCCCATTTGGTTTTGGCTTGAGTTATACCCAATTTACCTATGGAAAGGCTGTGCTCGAAGGAAACAAGGTTTCTATCTCCGTCACCAATACGGGTAAAAGAAAGGGCAAAGAAGTTGTGCAATTGTATATAGCCGATAAAAAGGCGTCTGTAGTGCGTCCGCTAAAGGAGTTGAAAGGTTTTAAAAAGATTGAGCTTGAACCTGGTGAAACCAAGCAGGTATCTTTTGAAATCACTCCTGACATGTTGGCCTTCTTTGATGCTGATAAGCATGAGTGGCGTCACGAAGCTGGCGAATTTACCTTGATGATTGGTAGTAGCAGTGCAGATATTCATGCGAAGGTAAATTATGTAGTGCGTTAAATGATCTGATTCTAACGGAATTTTAATAGAATTCAAATAGCAGGCTGTGTCGAATGCGAAGGCTTCGATGCAGCCTTTTGTGTCTGGAGAATGCAAGTACTGGAGATGGGTTATTCCCCATCTGTCCATTGGAAACAACAAACACCCTGGAAATATTTTGCTGTCCGCTTATTTTGCTGTACCTTTGCCACTGTTAGGGAAATGCCCATAGCAATGAAGAATAGGAATCTTAAACATATGTTTTTGTTATCATGAAAACGAACTTTAAAATTATGACTGCCGAAGAAGCGGCAAGTTACATTAACAATGGTGATGTTGTCGGTTTTGGTGGATTTACACCAGCTGGATGCCCTAAAGTCGTACCGACTGCAATAGCCAAACGTGCAGAAGCGTTGCACGCAGAAGGAAAGGAATTTAAAATAGGAATGTACACGGGAGCATCAACCGGTGATTCTCTTGATGGAGCGTTGGCACGCGCTAATGCGATAGCATTCAGAACCCCTTACCAGTCGAATAAGGATTTGAGAAATGCTCTGAACAATGGACAGGCTGAGTATTTCGATATGCACCTTTCTCACCTCGCACAAGAGTTGCGTTATGGTTTCCTGCCGAAGCCTAAATTCATGATTATTGAGGCTTGTTTGGTAACCGGTGACGGAGAAATTGTGCCAACCACCGGTGTGGGTAATGCACCGACCCTTTGTCGTTTGGCCGACCATATCATTGTAGAACTGAACCACGCGCAGCCGGAAGCTTTGAGAGGCTTGCACGATATTTACGAACCGAAGGACCCTCCTTATCGTGAGGCTATTCCTGTTTACCATGTGGCAGACCGCGTAGGAAGCGATTGTATCAAGGTGGACCCAAGCAAGATTTTAGGTATCGTTGAAACCAACCGTCCGAATGAAGTGGGCGCATTCACACCTTCCGACGAGGTAACACGCAAAATCGGGGAAAATGTGGCTACCTTCCTGGAGAATGAGATGAAAGCAGGACGTATCCCTGCCAGTTTCTTGCCTATCCAGTCAGGTGTAGGAAACATTGCCAACGCAGTATTGGGCGCATTGGGAGAAAATCCTCATATTCCACCATTTGAAATGTATACGGAAGTAATTCAAGATGCTGTTATCGACTTGATGAAGAAAGGCGATGTAAAATATGCCAGCGGTTGCTCACTGACCATTTCTGCAGAAAAACTGGAAGAAGTGTTTGCTGATATCGATTACTTCAAAAAACATGTTGTATTGCGTCCACAGGAAATCTCCAATAACCCAGAAGTGGCACGCCGTTTGGGCCTGATTACCATTAATACGGCTTTGGAGGCTGATATCTTCGGTAACATCAACAGTACACATGTATTGGGCACCAAGATGATGAACGGATTGGGTGGCTCGGGCGACTTTACCAGAAATGCCTATATTTCCATCTTTACAACGCCAAGTATGGCGAAAGGAGGTAAAATCAGTTCCATTGTTCCTTATGTTTCACACGTTGACCATTCAGAACATTCTGTTAAGATTCTTATTACTGAATATGGTGTGGCTGATTTGCGTGGCAAATCTCCGCGTCAAAGAGCAGAGCTGATTATCGAAAACTGTGTCGCTCCTGAATACAAACCATTGCTGAGGGAATATCTTGAAAAGGCTCCTCAAGGACATACACCGCTGAATCTGAACAATTGCTTTGCTATGCATAAAGCATTGGCTGAAACCGGTGATATGCACAATGCCAAATTTTAGAAACGATTCTTTTTGAGAATATAAAAAGGACAGCAGCGAGATAATAAAGTGCACCCCAAAAGTTAGACACATAACTTTTGGGGTGCACTTCGCATTATGACACACTCTCATTTTGCTGGTTATCCCCTGTTTCTTGGCTGATATTTTGTCCCGTCTGTTCCGGGACGTCATGAAACAGACGAAGCATTTCGTCGACCATGGTTTGGAACAAAGGCATTTTGTTTTTCCCGTTCATCCACAACAGACTTACGAGGAGTGTTGCCTTTCTGCCTTCTATGGGTATGGCGACGCAGTCGTAATTTTTCTTGACACTGATGGGTGAAAGGATAGAATACCAATGTCCGGAGGATACCAGATTCAGAATAAGATTTGTATCGTTGACTTCGATTTGAGGAACAATGGCTACTTTGTTTTTCATGAAGAAATGTTCTGTCATGGTTCTGGTATGGGTTTCTTTCAGCAAGGTAACAAAAGAATAGTGGCGAAGTTCTTCAAGCGTAAGGCTTCTCCGGTCGGCCAGAGGGTGGCTTCTGCCCAATATGGCACTTAAATAAGTCGAAACCAAATCAATCGACAATATGGATGAGTGCTGTCTTTTGGGTTTGTAGGTTACGGCAATGTCAATGGTATTGTTCTGTAAATGGTGCATGATTTCTTCAACGGTAGTAAACATGATAACGCTAAGTTTCACATCGGGATACTTTTGGGTGTATTTTACGACACACGCATTGACAAGCTCTATCATGCTGAATGTTACCCCTATGGTGAGCTTTCCTTTATACACATTGTTGTCTGCATTGATTTTCTGTATGCCATTGTCTATGCTTGAGATGGCTTGAAGGGCATATTCATGGAAAATGCGGCCCGATTCAGTCAGAAAGACTTTTTTCCCAATACGTTCAAACAGACGGCAATGGAGCTCCTCCTCCAGTTGCTTTATGCTGATTGAAAGGGCACTCTGGGTAACAAACAGTGCTTTGGCTGCTTCTGTGAAGTTGAGAATTTCCGCCAGTTTCACAAAATATCTTATTGGGGTCAGTTCCATAAGTATTATTTATCAATATCATTAAAATGATTAATTGTGCAAATATATATCATCTGATGTAAATACACTACTTTTGCCGCGTAATTAACTGTTTGATGGAATGAAGATTATTAAATTTCTAAAGGATTGGACGCTCATCATTGCTATCATTGTAGGCATAGCCGCTTATTTCATTTATACTGCAATACCCGTGTTGGATTCGACACACAAAGTGGCCCTTCGTGCGGTTGAGATTATTCAGCCGATGCTTATCTTTCTGATGCTTTTCATCACGTTTTGCCGTGTCAATCCGAGAAAACTCCGTTTGTGCAAATGGCATTGGTGGCTCTTGTTATTCCAATGTGGCATGTTTACACTCATATCTTGCATACTGATTCTTATGCCGCAAAGCGGCTTGCGAGTCGTTTTGGAGGGAGCAATGATTTGCTTGATTTGTCCCACAGCAACGGCTGGAGCTGTAATCACAAAAAAATTGGGTGGGGATATTGCACATATAACGACCTATACCATATTAATCAATATTGCCAATGCCATTCTGATACCGTTACTGGTTCCGTACATTCATCCCAACCCCGAGCTGGGTATCATAAATTCGGCACTGTTGATTCTCGGAAAGGTATTCCCGTTGTTGCTTATGCCGCTTTTGGCTGCTATATTGCTCCGTTATTTGTCGCCCCGACTGCATTTTATTGTGTCACATTACCATGAACTGAGCTTCTATTTATGGGCTGTAGCTTTGGCGCTTGCCATGACAGTGACAACGCGTAGTATCGTGCATGCCCAGGTTGCTTTCTCCACGGAAATGTGGTTGGTGGTGGTTTCGTTGGCTTCCTGTCTTTTGCAATTTTATTTAGGGCGCAAAATAGGTGCCCGTTATAATGACAAAATAACGGCCGGACAGTCGCTTGGACAGAAAAATACGGTGCTGGCAATATGGATGGGCTATACATTCTTTACACCAATTACTTCTATCGTAGGTGGTTTTTACAGCATCTGGCACAACGTGATTAATTCTTATCAGCTTTACGAGAAAAAGAAGATGGATGCAAAACGCCTGGAAAATTCTAAGCGAGACCAATAAATGTGAGGCTGGTGATGGGGTATGCAGACAATGTATTGGCTTGCAGAGAAGCTGTTTGCTTTTCGCAATGTCTGATTTCCTATACATCTCCTGCCGATAGAGCGGCTAAATAGGGCAAACTATAAAGTGAAAACACAACTCCTCGAACTTTTTGTTACGGGATTTGTTTTTACTATCAGCAAAAAAATCGTATTTTTGCACCAGAAAGATTACTCACTAACAAAAAGTACTATTATGGTAAACTACAAAGATTTAGGCTTGGTGAACACCCGTGAGATGTTCAAGAAGGCCATTGAAGGCGGTTATGCAATTCCTGCTTTCAACTTTAATAACATGGAACAGCTTCAAGCTATTATCCAAGCTGCTGCTGAAACAAAGTCTCCAGTTATTCTTCAAGTTTCAAAAGGTGCTCGCGCATATGCAAATCAGACTCTTTTACGCTACATGGCTGAAGGTGCTGTTCAATATGCAAAAGAGTTAGGTTGGGAACACCCGCAAATCGTTCTTCACCTTGACCATGGCGACTCTTTCGAGTTGTGCAAATCTTGCATCGACATGGGATTCTCTTCTGTAATGATTGATGGCTCTCACCTTCCTTATGAGGAAAATGTGGCTCTTACCAAGAAGGTAGTCGATTATGCTCACCAATTTGATGTAACGGTTGAAGGAGAGCTCGGCGTATTGGCTGGTGTGGAAGATGATGTGAAGGCTGAACACCACACGTATACAAAGCCGGAAGAAGTGGTTGATTTTACTACCAAGACCGGTTGTGACTCATTGGCTATTTCAATCGGAACTTCTCACGGCGCCAACAAGTTCAAACCTGAACAATGCACCCGTGACCCGAAAACCGGTAGATTGGTACCACCTCCATTGGCATTCGATGTATTGGACGGCGTAATGAAAGAGCTTCCTGGATTCCCAATTGTATTGCACGGCTCATCTTCAGTTCCACAAGAAGAAGTGGATACTATCAACAAATACGGCGGTGCTTTGAAAGATGCAATTGGTATTCCTGAAGAAGAATTGCGTAAGGCTGCCAAATCAGCTGTTTGCAAAATCAATATCGACTCTGACAGCCGTTTGGCTATGACAGCTGCTATTCGTGAAGTATTTGCAACTAAACCAGCTGAATTTGACCCACGTAAATACCTCGGACCGGCTCGTGAAAATATGAAGAAACTCTATATTCACAAAATTATCAACGTATTGGGTAGCGACGGAAAAGCTTTGTAATAACATTGCATTGACCAAATAAAAAATGAGCTGTCTGAAATTTCTCCAGGCAGCTCATTTTTTATTCATAAAACACAATTACTCGTTAGCCAATACGTGCAGCAATGTTTTACCCACTACTCCCAAGGTGGTTTTGTCTATATGTTCCAGATTGTCCTGCTGCGTATGCCATACTTCACAGAAACCATGCTCGGTTGACATGTCCTGATGAATGATGTTGATGCAGGGTATGTTGGTCAGGGTGTTGATGTAATAATGGTCGTCCGTTACGGGATAGGTGCGGTTGGTGAGGAAAAACGAGCCATAGCCTAATTCCTGACCTTTTTTCCATACCTTTTCCAAAATATGGGCTCCGTATTGATAGGAGAAATATTCGTAGTTAAATTGTGCATTGGGCGCACCTACCATATCCAATAAAATGGCATACTCGGCCTTGTAGCCTGCTTTGTGTGGATGTTTGGCCCAGTATTGTGAACCCAGGCACCAACTGTCCTCCGTGCTGCGCATGTTGGAAAACGAAGGCACACCATAGTCCTCTGCATCAAACAGCACAATGTCAACTCCTACATTCAGCGGCATATTGCCTATGTGCCGTGCCAGTTCCAACAGAACACCGACGCCGCTGGCTCCGTCATTGGCTCCGTCAATCGGGGTGTGTTGCAGCGCTGCATCGCTTTCTTCATCGGCAAAGGGGCGGCTGTCCCAGTGGGCACAAAGCAGGATGCGACGCTGCTTTTCGGGGGCGAAACTGCCAATGATATTTTCCATGTTCAGTGGCGTACCGTCAAAGGCATTGACAACCGCCTGCTGGCGGATAACTTCTGCTCCCGTCTTTTCTAGATAGGCCGACAGGTAATCGGCACATTGCCGGTGGGCTTCCGTGTTGGGTACACGTGGGCCAAAACTTACTTGCGTTGCCACATGCTGGTAAGCGGAATCTTCCGAAAATACCGGTACAGAGATTTGTGGGGTCTCGTTGTGGGCTTTGTTGGATTTGGGTTGACAGGCTGTCATCAGGCAAATCATGCCTAAAATAAAATACATTTTCATCTGGGTGTTGGGTTTTAGGAGTCAATTTCATCCCATTTCTGGAACAGGAAATCATTGTAGGGGTATCGTTCAATGTGAATGGCCTTCACACGCTCATACAATACGGCTTTCAGCTCTTCGATATTTTCCTTCTTGCGGGCGGAAATAAACAGGCAATTCTCTTCCATACGAGCCATCCAGCTCTTCTGAAGGTCGCTCAGACTATAGTTTTCACGACGCATAGGTGAGAGGTCATCAGCTTCTTTGGGAACGTAGGTAAAGGCGTCAATCTTGTTGAACAGGACAATGGTTGGTTTTTCTTTTGGGTCTATTTCCTTCAGAGTCTGGCATACCACTTCGTATTGCTCTTCAAAATTCGGGTGGGAAATATCCACAACATGCACCAGCAAATCAGCTTCACGCACTTCGTCTAAGGTGCTCTTGAACGACTCAATCAGGTTGGTTGGCAACTTTCGGATAAATCCAACCGTATCTGAGAGCAGGAAAGGCAGATTGTCAATCGTTACTTTTCTGACAGTGGTATCCAAGGTAGCAAAGAGTTTGTTTTCGGCAAATACATCCGATTTGCTCAATAGGTTCATGATGGTCGATTTGCCCACATTGGTATAGCCCACCAAGGCAACGCGTACCATCTTGCCTCTGTTTTGCCGTTGGGTGGACATCTGTCGGTCAATCTTTTTCAACTCTTCACGGAGTAGTGCAATTCTGTTTTTAATGATACGCTTATCGGCTTCTATCTGTGTTTCACCCATACCACGGCTGGTGGTTCCACCACCTCGCTGACGGTCCAGGTGCGACCACAAGCGGGTCAGACGGGGCAACATGTACTGAAGCTGTGCCATTTCCACTTGGGTTTTGGCATAAGAGGTTTGGGCGCGTTGGGCAAAGATGTGGAGAATCAGGATAGTACGGTCCATGATTTGCACATTCAGCTCACGTTCAATGTTGCGGATTTGGCGTGGCGACAATTCGTCGTCAAAGATGACTACATCTATTTCATGCTCTTCCTCTTGCAGATAGGCTTTTATTTCATTCAGTTTTCCTTCGCCTACATACGTATTGGTATTAGGGGTATCCAACCGTTGCACAAACCGCTTTTCTGTTTCCAGTCCGTATGTATCGGCCAGAAAAGCCAGTTCGTCCAGATATTCATTGGTGCGTTCTTCCGGTTGGGAAGGGGTAATAAGTCCAACTAATAGTGCTTTTTCCATATAGTATGTTTCATTGTTTGTTTGTGGGAGTCAATCCTTTTTCTGCCGCTTTCTCCAACAAATATTGCTTGGCAGCGGCATAGTCATTGGGAATGACTCCGTCTAAAATAGCTTCCTTAATGTCATTTTTCAATTCTCCTACAAGTGAGCAACCAGGCAGATTGAACAATTCCATAATCTCATTGCCGCTGACGGGAGGTTGGAAATTACGGATACGGTCTTTTTCTTCTATGTCCTGCAACTTTTGGCGTACAATCTGGAAGTTCTGTTGATAGCGCTTTACCTTTTCCTGGTTTTTCGAGGTAATGTCTGCATCGCACAGAGTCATTAAGTCGTCAATATCATCGCCGGCTTCAAACAAAAGACGCCTTACTGCTGAGTCGGTCACTTCTTCTTCGCTTAATACTATGGGGCGCATGTGCAGGTCCACCAGTTTCTGAACATATTTCATGTGCTCGTTCAATGGCAGTTTCATTCGCTTAAAGATGCCGTAAATCATTTTTGAACCTACATAGTTGTGGTTGTGAAAGGTCCAGCCGATGTTGGGTACATACTTTTTTGTGCGGGGTTTTCCTATATCATGCAGAAGAGCCGCCCATCTTAACCAAAGGTTATCGGTTACTTCTGCAATCTTGTCAACAACAGCCAGGGTGTGTTCAAAATTGTCCTTGTGTCCGCAACCATTGATGGTCTCCGTACCTTTAAGTGCAGTTAGTTCAGGGAAAATGATTTGTAGCAGTCCACACATTTCAAGGTATTTGAAGCCTCTCGATGGCTGTTTGGAAGCCATAATCTTGTTCAGTTCCTCTGTAATGCGTTCTTGACTGATAATCTTGATTCTTTCAGCGTTGCGGGCAATAGCTTCAAAAGTGTAGGCTTCCAGATGAAAGTTGAGTTGAGTGGCGAAGCGGATACCGCGCATCATCCGGAGTGGGTCGTCGCTGAAAGTGATGTCTGCGTCCAAAGGTGTACGAATCAGTTTGTTTTCCAGGTCCTTAATACCATTGAACGGGTCGAGCAGTTCACCGAAGTGTGCTTTATTCAGACACAGGGCAAGTGCGTTGATGGTGAAGTCACGTCTGTTTTGGTCGTCTTCCAACGTTCCGTCCTCTACGATAGGATTACGTGATTCCCGATGATAGGATTCCTTGCGTGCACCCACAAATTCTACTTCATTGTCATTGCCCCATTTCACTTGGGCAGTTCCGAAATTCTTGAACACAGAAAGGTGTGCTCCCCGACTTACTTTCTTGGCAAAACGGCGTGCAAGTTCAATCCCGCTTCCCACAACGACTATGTCAATGTCTTTGGAGGGCCGTTCCAATAGCAAATCCCTCACATAGCCACCAATGACATAACATTCCTTGCCTAGTTCATCTGCCGTTTCCGAGAGAATATGAAAAACTGGTTCTTGCAGGTATTTTGAGTAGTTGTCTTGTATAATCATTTATATAGCAATGTTTTAGATAAATAGGAATAGGCCTCTTGTGCCTCCTTCATAGCATTGTTACCATTTTTGAGCTTGTGTGTATAGCTAATCATGCCTATGGTCTTGCGCATGATTCTGTACCATTCAAATGCCAATTTACCGAAAAGCGGTTGTACTATTAACAATACAAGGAAAAAAAGAAGATTCCATGTGGTCAAGCTACAGATGATAAGGGTATTAATCAGATAGAATAAGGGGAAACTGATTAAGGCTAACCCGTAATCGATGGACGAATAAAAGCCGGAATACTTTACTTTTATTGCCTTCCGTATCCACACCGGTGTCATAAAAGGAATGATATTGGTGATAAAGCCAATCAGGAAGGCAGGGAGGCTTATCAGTAGTCCTAATAAGGCCAGTATTGTTTGCCCGCAGGAATAAGGCTTTACTGCAAACAACCAAGGACGCAGTTTCAGCTTTTTCAATTGTTGTTTGAACACTTCAGCTTTTTGGGCGATTTCCTTCATTTTGACAGGATTCTCTTTCTCAATTTGGCATAGACGTGCTGCTAATTTCCGCCTGGAGTCAAAGCGATTCAGTTCATTGGGAGTATTTCCGTCAACAAGGCACTGGGCTGTATCCAGACTGTATATGGCGGTTTCCATTTGTTCGTAATATTCATCTGAAGCAATGTCAACCGTTTGTTCATGCAAACGTTGAGCCAGCTCATCGCGCATTAGGTTCATGGCATGAGCAACATTGTCGCGTGCACTTTCCATGTATTGGCTTACTTCTATCGGTTTGCCTATGTTTAGGATGAGGGGCTGTCCGAATTTGATGAGGTCGCCCATGTCAATGCCTACCGGAACAATCTTGACTTTGGGCTGAGTGCCAAAAGGCTCTTGTGCTGATAGTGCGATGCGGAACACTCCTTTTACCAGTGGACGCATTTTCCGTTCCTCTCCTTGTGCACCTTCCGGCATAATGCCAATATAATTTCCTTCTTGCAAAATGGCTTCAGCATGCCCGAAACTCTCATTGTTGCCGGCTAAATTGGTCAAACCGTCGCGCATGCGGTAGGCAGGCATGATTTTGGCAAATGTCAGAAAACGTGCAATGGTTTTTTGCTTGAAAATGTCAGCCCGCGCCAAAAAAGTGATGGAACGGTTTTTAGGGGTGATTGACAACAATGCCAATGCGTCCATAAGAGCATTCAGGTGATTGGCTGTAAATATGACGGGCGAATCAGTAGGAATATTCTCTTGTCCTCTTACCAGATATGGCCGGTAGAATTTTTTGAATGCCCGCATTACATAAAAGCGGGCCATACGGTATTTTAATGTTAAACGAGCTATTTTCTCCACAGTCAACTAGTTCTATTTAAACTGCAAAGGTACAAAACAATCCTGATATATTGTCTTTTCTGTATTTATCCTGTTATTCATTTCACTTGTTTCTACATAAGTTTTCCATTATAACTAGTGTTGGTTTATGATGTTTGGAGCATTGTCCATATACTTTGGCATACTTGTATTTATGTGCTATTCATCCCTTTTTTATATATTTGCACACAACATCAATTATGTAAGTATATGAACCGCTTGAAAATATCGTTCACGCTCTTGGCATTTCTGTTTTTTGCTTATCTTCCTGCGCAACGGATTTCCGATTATGGAGTGTTGCAGTCTATCCCTTCTTTGTCAGTTGGTTGGGTAACCTTGTCTGACGATTATCTGAGTCCTTTGCCCTATATGGGATGGGAGGCCCAGCTTAAGGGAGAGTGGTGGAGGCCTTTCACCTCACAACCGGAGTGGACACATAGAACAATTTTTGCTTTTAGTGCGGCAACGACCACTAATGCGGTGAAGTCAAATACAATTAATTATTTTGGCTTTAAGACTGGGTGGGGGGCACATTATCATTATACTTGTGCACCTGATTTACAGATACTTGCTGGACCACAGTGGCGTTTTGACATGACAGCAAAAGCCATTACCCGTAACACCAATAGGCCTGCTTCAATGGATATTACGACAAATATTGATTTGTCAGTAGGTATTGCCTATTTGCTCAAAGGCAAGAAAATGGATACCCGTTTCAGATATTTGGCCGCTATACCACTGATGGGCTGCATGTTTGTGCCCGAAATGGGGGCGTCCTATTATGAAATATTTGGACTGGGCCATACAAAAAATGCTTTCCATTTCAATTCTTTCCACAATATGGTAGGTGTGGAACATGAATTGACGGTAGATTTTCGCTTATTGAGAAATACGTTCAGAGTCGGTATTGGACATGAATATAAACGTTGGCATGCCAATACATTGAACTTTATGAAGCACCGTTTGAATCTCAATATTGCCTATGTAATGGATATATCCTATCAAAGCGGAAAAGAACAACGTCCGCTTAGAAGGGAATTTTATGTATGGTAAAAGCTTATAATTCTAAGGTCACATTGTGCTCTTGTGCCAAACGACGCATGTTGAGAAGTGCATAACGCATGCGTCCGAGAGCCGTATTGATGCTCACACCCGTCTGGTCTGCAATTTCCTTGAAGCTTAAATCTTCAAAGAAGCGCATACGCACAACTTTCTGTTGTGATTCAGGTAAATATCCGATAAGTTTGACCACATCATTAAGTATCTGCTCATTAATCAATGTTTCTTCTATGCTGTTTTCATATAGCCTTACATTGTTCAGCAAATCGTTGCCCAGAGGCTCGCTGGCCAGGGTATAGTCATTATGGTCACGTCTGAAATAGTCAATAATCAGATTGTGGGCTATGCGGTTAATCCAAGGAAGAAATTTCCCGGATTCTGTGTAGCGCCCTTGTTTGATGCATAATATTGCCTTGATAAATGTATCCTGAAAGATATCTTCTGCCAGTTCCTTATCATGCACAATGAGGTAGATATGGGTGAAAACCCTATCTTTATAACGGTTTAATAACACTTCAAATGCTTCGTTGTTACCTACTTTGTACATCTTGACCAATTGTTCATCGGCCAATAAGGTTAATGATTCCATCTTATTTGATTTCTGTTTGGCAAGTAAAAGTTAACTTATAGGCAACTTTTTTTGTGATAAACTTGTAGTGTATATGGCGCAAAAATAATGCATTGAAAAGAAAAAAGCAAAAAAACAGACGGGAAAAACACTTTTTCGGATAAAAAACTATCAAAAACAGCGGAAAATCGAGTAATTTATATCATTTGCTGATAGGGCAGCCGACTCAGTCCATCGGCTATCTTATTTATGGCGTCACCCAATTTGTTACCAAGCATCATTTTTACCATGGTTGGCAATTCCGCACGCAATGTCAGCTTCATTCGTGTATCGCATTCACCCACTTGCTTCAGTTGTATCCACGCGTTGACTGTAAATGGCAATTTTTCCGATTCAAATTTGATGGTCTTATAGGGCTCTTTATCGATAATCTTGAAACCGATTTCGCCGATACTGTTTACCGTGAACCGTACGCTCTCCTTGTCGATGTTTACTCCGCTTATCTTGTCTGTCGGCAGTTTGTAGAGCATTGATTCCAGACGGCTCAAATCACTTAACACAGTAAAAACCACTTCCTCATTGGAGGAAATGGTTTTTATTTCGCTTTCGTATGAAGTCATACTCATTGTTTTCTCCAGTTTGCAGGGTCTTTACGCCATTCTTGCAGTGTTTCTATGTCACTTTCAGAGATATATTCCGTATCCAAAGCGTGACGTAGCACAGCATCATAATTGCATAAGGTGGTCAGTTCTACTTTTGCTCGTTCAAAACTTTCAGCGGCCGTAGGGAAGCCATAGGTGAAAATGGCCAACATGCCTAATACGTTGGAACCATCCTTGCGCAAGGCTTCTACTGCTTTCAGACTGCTGCCCCCGGTAGAAACGAGGTCTTCAATGACTACCACTTTTTGTTTGGGGCGCAAATCGCCTTCGATCATGTTTTCCAAACCGTGATCTTTTGGTTTGGGACGTACGTAAACAAATGGTAAGCCTAAGGTGTCTGCTACCAATGCACCTTGTGCAATTGCACCGGTAGCAACTCCGGCAATAACTTCTACATCAGGATATTTTTCCATTACCAGACGCGCCAATTCAGTCTTGATGAAGGAACGAATTTGCGGATAGGATAATGTTTTTCGATTATCGCAATATATGGGTGAGTTCCAACCGGATGCCCATACAAAAGGGTTGTTAGGCTGGAGTTTGACGGCTTTAACTTTGAGCAGACGCTCAGCTACAAGATCTTCTAATTGTTTCATTTATACACAATTAATGTTTGGGTTAGTTGAAATAATTGATGGTGCAAAGATAAAGTATATATCGGAATAAAAAAATAGACACAAAATGTTCTGCAACATAAAAACAAAAAGTATGGGTACAGGAATGGATGGTTTGATAAATGAGAGGGTATGTCCGATACGTTGAGTGGACTTTATGTTTTGCAGTTGCAGAATGCCTCTTATTCCTATGTGTATAAGGTCGTGATATAAATTGATTGCTTTTGAAGAGAAAGAATTAAGTAAGCGGGATATTGTGAACATGCACAATATCCCGCTTACTTGTTTTTGAATAGATGTTTTACCTAAAACCGAAGGGTAAAGCCTGCGTGAATGTTGAAAGGTGCTTGGGCATAATAGCCAACAGAGTATCGCTGGTTTTCTTTTAGATATTTGCCGTCGCTGTTGGCACCTTCGAAGTAGCTGTATGACCAGCCGTTGGACACGTATTTTTCATTGAACAGGTTGTTCATCTGTACGCGGAAGGTGATGTCTTTTGCAATTTTCTTCAAAGGCAAGGTGTAAGACATGCTCAAGTTACTTACACAATAGGCTGCCAGTTTGGAAGCTTCGTTCATGGTGTTGTCCAGGTATTGCTCTCCTACATAGTTGGTTTGGAAAGCTGCCTTGAATCCTTTCCAATCGAAACTTACTGTGCTACCAGCTGTGATGTTGGGTGAAAAGGCAATATCAACAGTACCATAGTTCATTTCCACTTGTCCATAATTGGCGGCTACAGCAGGGTCGTCCCAGTTGGCATACCAGTCGTCAACCCAGTCAGTATAGTTCAGAATCTTGTTGCGGCTCAAGGTGATGTTGGCATCCCAGCGCAGCCATTTAGCCAGTTGCACACCTCCCATGATTTCAATGCCGGCACGGTAGCTGTCCTTTACGTTACGGGTCAGTGCTGCACCCGTATCACTCAATTTTCCTGTCAATACCAATTGGTTGTCGTAATCCATAAAATAGAGATTGGCTCCAAGGGTAAAGATGCGGTGTGAATAGCTGTAGCCTAATTCATAATCGTAGAGTGTTTCATAGGTAGGGTGGTCGTTTGGTCCACCTTCTGTATAGTTCTTGCGCGTTGGCTCGCGGTTGGCCATGGCAAAGTTGCCGTACACGTTATGACCGTTTTTCTGATAGGTAATGCCCGCTTTCGGATTGACAAAATGGAATTCGTCATGAATGTCAATTTCCTGCATGTCTTCATCGTTCATGCCCCACAGGTGATAGCCGATATATCTATATTGCAAATCACCATAGACGGAAAGCCCATTGAGGATTTCCCAATTGGCTTTTATATAGGCATTGCCTTCAAATTTGTCACCCTGGTTGCGGTAATATTCTTCGCCCAGTTTTCCGCTGTAGTCCATGCCCAATACATTGATGATTTCGCCAAAGTGGTGACCGTTGTAATTGTTTACGGCTCCACCAAAGCTGACATTCAGGCGGTTGGTCTTGTAGTTGGCTCCCAACACACCGCCATAGAAGTCGTTCAGCAGATATTTGCGGCGTATGAGGTTGCCGCTTTCTATGGCTACTCCGTTTTCGTCGGTGGGCACCTCCAGACCATAATCGGCAAAGTCGTCGCCGGCTTTCACTTGTTCGGAATAACCGTCGCCACGTGTGTAGTGCAATGCACCGTTCAGGCTCCAGCGCTGATTGAAGATATGTGATACATGGGCCTGATAGTGTTGCTGTTTGTAGTTGTCGGTATTGTTGTCATAATATTGTACTTCACCGTTCTCATCTACATATTCGCCGGCTCCGTTGTAACGGGGATTGTCGCGCCATACGGTCGGGTCAATGCCGTCCCATGCAATGCCGGTACGTTCAGCACCTCCAAAGGCCATTACTTTGACCATGGTCTGCTCGCCATACCATGCTGCCGAGGTGTAATAGGAATACAAATCGCTGTTGGAGTGCTCAATGTAACCTTTGCTGTTGACTTTGGAATAGCGGGCGTCAATGGCAAATCCATGCTTCATAATGCCGGTACCGGCTTTTACACTTTCGCGGAATGTGTTATACGAGCCTCCGTTGAATGATACTTCGGCATAGGGCTTTGCGCTTGGTTTCTCGGTTTGCATGTTGACAGAAGCGCCGAAAGCCGCCGCACCATTGGTGGAAGTACCCACGCCGCGTTGGATGTCCAATGAACTCATGCTGCCCACCATGTCTGCCATATTGACCCAGAAAACGCTTTGCGACTCGGAGTCGTTCAGAGGCACACCGTTGATGGTCATGTTAATGCGGCTTTGGTCGGTACCTCTAACACGGAAATAGACGTAACCGATACCCAATCCGTCATCTGATGTTACTACCAGTGATGGTGTCTTTTGTAGCAGGTAGGGAAGGTTTTCCCCCATGTTGGCCGATTGGAGTGTCTTGCCTTCTACGCGGGAGGTGGACAACGAACCTTTGTTGCCGATACGGGTGGACGATACAATCACTTCTTCCAGTTCTACTTCCTTGGAAATGGAAGTGGAGTCAATTTTGTAAACAGCTGAATGTAGGTTTCCTAACAGCAGTGTGCCGCATAAGATGAGTGCGGCTCTCACATTTGTTTGGCTCATAACAAAATGTTTATTCGGGCAAGTTGCCCGGTGGTTAATAAAAAATGCAATGGAAAAAGCCTGGAAATACGGATGATTTGCTCCTGTCTCCCCTTCCAAAATTACGTGGCGGGTTCAAAGGGTATAATCTCAGCCCGATTTGTTAAGGCACCCCATCATGGAACATTTACCTTTTGGAAAATGCGTTGCAAAGATAGATTATTTTTTGTAATTGTAAAAAGTATATGAATGTTCCAGGATAAATGGAATCATAGACGGTGGGTCTGAATTCGGGCATGTGGCAAATCTGTATTTTATTCTTTTGGAGCATTCCACTTGGTGAGTGCTGTGCTTCTATGTCGCCGAAAATGCCTATTTTTGCACATTATTCTAACTATAGATTTTTTCATGGCAAAGAAAACAACAAATACGACGAACCAGCAGCATTGTCATTTTTGTGGCAGAAGTGAGAGCGAGGTGCCTTTTTTGTTTTATGGGGAAGATGGTGCTTCTATTTGTTCCGACTGTGTACAAAGAGCGAATCAAATTCTTGTAGAAACGATGGAGACGAAGCGGAAGGCTGCATCGGAATTCCATTTGGATGAGCTTCCAAAACCAAAGGAAATCAAGGCTTTTCTCGATGAATATGTAATTGGGCAAGATGATGCCAAACGTTATCTGTCGGTGGCTGTCTATAACCATTACAAAAGACTTTCTCAGAAAAAAGAGGACGATGATGTGGAGATAGAAAAGTCAAATATCATCATGGTGGGACGAACAGGAACTGGCAAGACCCTGTTGGCCAAGACAATAGCAAAACGATTGAAAGTGCCTTTTACCATTGTGGATGCAACCGTGTTGACAGAAGCAGGATATGTAGGTGAAGACATAGAAAGTATTCTCTCCCGTCTGTTGCAGGTAGCTGATGGCAATGTGGAAGAAGCGGAGCGTGGCATTGTATTTATAGATGAAATTGACAAGATTGCCCGAAAGGGAGACAATCCGAGCATTACCCGTGATGTTAGCGGTGAGGGTGTGCAGCAGGGTTTGCTCAAACTGTTGGAAGGCTCTGTTGTGAATGTGCCGCCACAAGGTGGAAGAAAGCACCCTGAACAGAAGTTCATTGCTGTCAACACGCAAAATATTCTGTTTATTTGTGGCGGTGCTTTCGACGGCATTGAGAAGCGAATCGCTGCACGACTGAACACCAGAACGGTTGGATATAATGCGGTGCAAAACCTGCATAAAATAAACCCCGACAATCTGATGCAATACATAACGCCGCAGGATTTGAAATCATTTGGACTGATTCCGGAAATTATAGGACGTCTTCCTGTGTTGACTTATCTTAATCCTTTGGATAGAGAAGCACTGAAACGGATTCTGACAGAGCCAAAGAATGCCATTGTCAAGCAATATGTCAAGCTCTTCGCAATGGATGGTGTCAAGTTGGAATTCCAGGAAGAAGTACTCGATTTTATAGTGGACAAAGCCATTGAATATAAGTTGGGTGCACGTGGATTGCGCTCCATCACAGAGGCCATCATGACTGACTTGATGTTTGAGATTCCTTCTGCCAATGTGAAGGAATATACGGTGACATTGGAATATGCCAAGGCAAAAGTGGATAAAATGAACCTTGTTGAATCGTAGGACATGGAAGACTGGAAAGCAAAACTAGGACAACACTTTAATATTGACCCGGAAAATATTTCTGTTCCTGAAGAGAAGGAAAAAGCTCCGGGAAAGCAGTTTCTGCGTGTAGAATTGGACAAGAGAAATGGAAAACCGGCTACGATTGTCAGTGGTTTTGACTGTGATGAGCAAATGGTCAAGGATATTGCCAAGGAATTGAAGGTGAAGTGTGGAGTTGGTGGTTCTGTGCGCGATTCGGAAATATTGATTCAAGGCGATTTGCGGGTGAAGATTACCGGCATGTTGGAAAAAATGGGCCACAAGGTAAAACGTATCAATTTTTAGCATGTTATGTGTGCGCTCCACATTTATAAGGCTTCAGCGGGCTCTGGCAAGACCTATACACTGGTAAAAGAGTTTATCACATTGCTGTTTGCAGGCGACAATATGCATCGTCGCATTTTGGCAGTGACTTTTACGCATAAGGCAACCAATGAGATGAAGGAAAGAGTTATCACGCAGCTTCATCTTTTGGCAACGGGCCAGCCGTCCGGTTATAGAGCCGTTTTGATGGAGCGTTACGGCTTATCTGAAGAATCGGTTAATGCCAAAGCGAAGAAGATATTGACGAATCTTTTACAGGATTATTCGTCCTTTTCCATAAGTACCATTGACAGTTTTTTCCAAAAGATTATCCGGACATTTGCACGCGAATTGAAATTGTCGGGTTCGTATACAGTCGGACTGGATACAGATTTGCTTTTGGAGCAGGCGGTGGATAACATGTTTCTTTCCCTTCATAAGGATTCTTCACTGTTTGATTGGTTGCTCAGTTTCTCAGTCAGCAAGATAATGGAAGGAAAAGACTGGAATGTGCGCAAGGAAATTCTGGACTTGAGCAAGCAGCTGTTTAACGAACGCTATCAGAGTAATCAGCAGGAAACGCCACAGATGAGAGATGTGGAAGCGTTAAAGGCAAGTCTCGTTCGCATCCGTGATGATTTCAAACGGATACTTGCGGAAAAAGCAGTTGCAATACAGAAGCTGTTGCGGCAAAATCAAATTGATTATACCGACTTTAAAAACTCTACCCGCTCTCCTATGCTCAAAGTGAAAAAATGGGCTGAGGGTGATGTGGTGGAATTTCCCGACTCGCTTGTCCCCTATATCGAGGCTGCCGAGAATTGCTATACCAAGAGCAGTTGCAAGAAAAAGGGTGAGATAAATGCTTGTCATGCTTCTTTAAGTAAACTGTTGCAAGAAATTAAGGAGCTATTTGAACAGCAATATGAACATTATTTGACGGCAGAAACAGTTCTCCGTCACCTCTCGACATTGGGTGTGCTCACGAGTGTGGAAAGTCAGATAGAGCAGCTTTCCAAAGAACAGAATGTGCTCCCCATCAGCAATACCAACCAACTTTTGCAAGGGCTGATTGACGATAGCGATGCTCCGTTTATTTATGAAAGAACGGGTACGCACTATTGGCATTATATGCTGGACGAGTTTCAGGATACGTCACGGCTGCAGTGGCATAATTTCAGACCGCTTATTGCGGAAAGCATTGCCAACCAGCACCAAAATCTGATAGTGGGAGATGTCAAGCAGAGCATTTATCGATGGAGAAACTCAGACTGGACTTTGCTCAATCGTCAAATTGATAGGGATATTCCGAATAATAAGGCATTTGAGTTAAATGTGAATAGGAGGAGTCTTCCTGAGATTATTCGTTTCAACAACGAATTCTTCTTGAAGGCGGTGGGTGTACTTACAGATGAATTGAGAGCCAAAGATGCGGATGTAGCGTCCGAATTGCAAGATGCCTATGCCACGGTGAAGCAGGATATTGACCCGGGCAAATCGGGGGGCTATGTGGAATTTTCTGCATGTGACAAGGAAACATTCCCTTCTTGGGTAGAAGAGCAGGTGTTGATACGCATCCGGCAGCTGGAAGAGAAACAGGCGGATTTGAGCCATGTGGCTATTCTTGTCCGCACCAATAAGGAAGCCGCCGAGATGGCGACTTTATTGCTTAACAACAATTATAAAGTGCTGACCAGCGAGGCTTTGTCGGTCAGCAATGCTTCGACTGTCCGTTTTCTGGTAGCCCTTATTTCTCATCTGGTCAAGCCGGACGATGTGATAATGACGGCAGTCGTGAACTATAACTATTGTCTTTTCAATGGCAAGGATGAGTCAGAGGCTTTTCTGGCGTTGAGTAGGGGAGGGAAGTTATTGCTTACGTCTGAAGAACAGCAGCAATTGGCTGGTTTATCCCGCTTGCCGTTCTTTGAAATGGTAGAACGCATGATTGCGCTTTTCCAATTGAATAAAGTGCCCGGTCAGCGTGTGTTCTGGGAAACATTTCTGGATATGGTGCGGCAATACACCATCGACAATGGCTCGGACATGAATGGTTTTCTGGATTGGTGGGAACAGAAAGGACAAAGTAAACCGATTGATACCCCTTTAGTGGATAATGCCATTCAGATTATTACCATACATAAAGCGAAAGGATTGGAATTTGATTATGTGATTTTGCCTTTCTGTGACTGGAAACTGAATGGAGATTCCCGGAACATTTTGTGGTGTTCGTTGGATAATGCCGAAAATTTGCCGGACAATAAAATCCATGTAGTGCCATTGTCATATACAAAATCCTTAGGCAATACAGTTTTTAAGGAAGATTATCGTGAGGAATTACGCAATAGTTATATTGACAATCTGAATTTGCTTTATGTGGCTTTTACCCGTGCTGTCAGGGAACTTTATTTGTTTGCACCGGATGCTGCGGACAAGAAATCGTTGACAACGGTGGGTGATTTGCTCTGTGCGTGTTTGAAAGACAACATGGTGGAAAATGAGGATGGTTTCTATTCCTATTCCATAGGACAATCGGCTGTTGTTCCCGTTGCTTCATCAGCTACAGAACAGCAGCAAACAGTGGAATTGCCTTTTGTTTCTCATCCTTCTTCTGTTACTTTGAGCAAGCATCACGGTTTTGTGCCTATGACTTCGCACGATTTGAGTCAAGACAAGCAGCGTCTGGGGGTAGTTATGCATGCGCTTTTGTGTGAAGTAAAGAAGGAACAGGATTTTCCCCATGTGCTTCGTGCGTTTGTAGCAGATGGTGTTATTGCTCAATGTGATGTGGAGGTGTTGACGGCTGAATGGAAAAAATTCAAGGAATTGATTGCGGGTTATGACTGGTTCACTTCACCGGATTATGAAATCAGAAATGAAGCTTCTATTCTTCGTCCATCAGGTTCTGTAAAGCGTCCTGACCGTATTATGTTGAATGCAATAACAAAAGATGCAATTGTGGTGGATTATAAGTTTGGTATGCATGAGTCGGA
The DNA here is from genome assembly GCA_017694875.1 of Candidatus Gallipaludibacter merdavium. Taxonomy (GTDB): domain Bacteria; phylum Bacteroidota; class Bacteroidia; order Bacteroidales; family Paludibacteraceae; genus Gallipaludibacter; species Gallipaludibacter merdavium. The sequence goes on along the minus strand of JADIMG010000047.1, from coordinate 14,883 downwards.
AGATTACTCGGCTCAGGTGGCTGAGTATAAAGACTTGATTGGACAGATGGGATATAGCTGTAAGGCCTATTTATGCTATGTGGCTTTGGGCAAGATTATACAGGTCTAATCCGTGGAAGGTTTATCTGTTAAAAACATACACTTGTTATCATTTTTCTTTGAGGGATTGTGAAATAGTTTCAAATTAATTGTTTATCTTTATGCCGTCTAACTAATCTAATATTAAGCAATATGAACGAGACGACGTATGAACCGACTGTAACGCAGACATCTTTGCGTTTGAATGAACAGAGTGAAACAATGTTGGTCACCATTGCCAAATGGAGTAGATTCCTGGGTATTTTAACTTTTGTAGTAGTAGGATTTATGTTTTTGTTGGGGTTAATTATGCTGTTTGCAGGTTCTGCTTTGACAGTGGTTGCCGATTTGGAAGGCTTTTCTATGTGGGTATATGGTATTATGTATTTTGTGGGGGCAGTTCTCTATTTGTTCCCAGGTCTTTATCTTTATCGCTATAGCGTTAAAATGAAACAAGCTCTTGATGCACGGGATGAAATGGCTCTTGTGGAGGCTTTTCATCAGGAAAAGAATTTGTTTGTTTATATGGGAGTTATTAGTGTTGTTGGTATTGTCATTGTAATTTTGGCACTTCTCGCTATTCTCGTTGCAGCTCTTGTTGTGGCTGCATGATTGTACAGAAAAGAATTATATCTACATTGGCTCCTTATTAGGGAGCCAATTTTGTTTTCACTCACATTGGCTTTGTCTTTTTTATAGGAAGAGTTGGGCAATGCGGTGGGCCATCTCTTCATCTGTATGGCCGTCGCAAGCAATGGTGTGGTGTGCTTGTCGGTAATAAATCATTCGTTCGGTCAATTGCTTTTGAATGTGTGCACGCAATTCCTCTCCGCTTTTTCCCAAAAGCATAGGGCGGGTGGATAAGTCGGTCAGAGACAGACGGATAGCCAGATTTTCAACGCTCCAATCCAAAAACAGGCTGATGCCGATACTGGTGATAAGGCTTATGTTGTCTAAAAAGCAAGGCATACCTCCGCCTGTAGCGACAACCATTCCTTTGTTTTGGGGTAAACTATTGAGTAGATTGCGTTCCTGCTGTCGAAAATATGCTTGACCTTTCTGGCATATGATGTCACTACAACTCATTCCTTCCTGCTCTGAAAGTACCTCGTCCGTATCTACGAAGGGTAGGTGAAGCTCTTCCGCAATAAGCTTTCCCATAGTAGTCTTTCCACTACCCATATATCCAATGAGAAATAATGGTTTGTTTAAATTCATCTTTCTACCAATTGATGTTGTGCAACCATTCTTTATAAAAGTGTGCCGCATTGTCCACATCGGCCACACCGATGGAATGTGCTATTGTTCCACCAGGCCCAATCTTGACACCCGGACAACTCAATTTGCCTAACAGGCTGTGTCCGATAGGTTCATGTTGTTGGGTTTGCTTTATTGTTGTCGCATTTAACAAAGGATGGTTATCAAGGCAGATACATGGATGCCAGTCTTCTCTAACTTCAAAGCTGCTGTGGTAGTTTTCTTCGGCCTGTTTTTCACACCATTCTTGAGCTGTATGGCATTCGTTGTATTCCCAGTGGAAATCATAACTTGCTGTATGTGAGTTGCCGTTGATTTGTTGCATTTCCAGACTACAGTTGCCAAGTTGTCCTGGGGTAAAGTCCTCCCGTTGCAGTCGGCAGATATCTTCGGCGCATTGCATGATGGCATCTTGTTCGCCGTTTTCCCTGCAAATGCCGTGTAGGCAGGCATAACCCTTTTCACCCTTTATCAGTTGCATTCCAGTGGCTTGCGCAATAATGCAGAAGTCTATTGTCGGTAAAGTTGTGACAAAGTCATCTGCTTCATCACGCTCTTGTTCCTCTGTTAAGGCAGCGAAGATAAGATTATAGGGTTCTTGTTCCCGACATAGTTCCAGATAGGCTTGAAGCAAACTCGCCAGACATCCCCCCCATGCTCCTGCATAAGGGCCATAGATGCGTTGATTACAGATGGTTTCCTTGGGCAAATCTATGGGATTGCTGTGTTTGTCAAAGATGCAATGTGTAGCGAGTAGTAATGTTTTCTTTCGTGTGTCAAAGCCGGGCGCCATCATCCATATATGGTTCCCATAGCGGTTGGCTTCGTAGCCTTGTTCTGTCAGGTAGCGGAAAAGATAATCAGCGAAAGCGGAAGCGGATAACATGCTACCACTTTGTATCCATTCGTATAACAGTCTGGTAGAGCCGCTTAGTTCTGCTCCTATAAAATCAAAGCTGGTCTGTTGGTTCATTGGCTGCTATGGTTTTATCCGGCCCATCCGGCTCGGTCTAAATTTCTGTAATTGATGGCTTCTGCCAGATGGCGTGCCTCTACTTGTTGGGAGTTGTCCAAATCGGCAATGGTGCGCGCCACCTTCAAGATACGGTCATAGGCACGTGCAGAAAGGTTCAGACGCTCCATGGCTTCTTTCAGCAACATGCTGCCAGCTTTGTCGGGAGTGGCAAAGGTGCGGAGTTGCTTGCTGTTCATTTGTGCGTTGCAATATACACCCGGATGGTCCTTGAATCGTTCTTCCTGTATTTTTCGTGCTTTGATAACACGTTCCCTTATGGCTGCACTGGGTTCTGCAGTCTGCATTTCTGAAAGTTTCTCAAACGGAACCGGCACGATTTCAATCTGTATGTCGATTCTGTCTAATAACGGTCCGGAAATGCGGTTGAGATACCGTTGCACAACGCCTGGTCCGCAGGAACATTCTCTTTCGGGATGGTTGTAGTAGCCACATGGGCAGGGGTTCATCGAAGCAACGAGCATAAAGCTGGCAGGGTATTCAATGGCTTGCTTGGCGCGTGAAATGGTTATCTTTCGGTCTTCCAAAGGTTGCCGCATCACTTCCAATACTGTTCGTTTGAATTCCGGCAGTTCATCAAGAAACAGTACGCCATTGTGTGCCAGCGATATTTCCCCTGGTTGTGGATAGGCACCTCCACCCACTAAGGCCACATCGGATATGGTGTGGTGGGGACTTCTGAAAGGGCGGTGTGCCACCAATGATGTGTTGCTGTCAGTGATGCCTGCTACAGAATGTATTTTCGTTGTTTCCAGTGCTTCGTGTAGGGTGAGTGGAGGCAAGATGCTTGGCAGGCGCTTGGCCATCATGGATTTTCCGGCACCGGGAGGGCCTATCATGATGATATTGTGTCCTCCTGCAGCGGCTACTTCCAGGGCACGTTTGACGTTCTCCTGCCCTTTTACATCGGCAAAGTCCAAGTCAAATTGTGCGGTGTGCTTGAAAAATTCAGCCCGCGTATCCACTTCGGTTACAGGAATAGTTATTTCTCCGTTCAGAAATTGGATAACCTCTTTGATGTTATTGGCACCATACACTTCCAGATTGTTGACCACGGCCGCTTCGCGTGCGTTGGCTTTAGGCAGAATAAAACCTTTGAAATGTTCCTCCCTGGCTTTGATAGCTATGGGCAGAACGCCTTTGATGGGATGCAGACTTCCGTCCAGTGAAAGTTCGCCCATAATGATGTATCGGTCCAACTCTGGACATACAATATCACCGTTTCCAGCCAACATTCCTATGGCTAATGGCAGGTCATAGGCAGCGCCCTCCTTGCGTATGTCGGCGGGAGCCATATTGATGGTAATCTGTTTCCGTGGAATCTTGTACCCGTTGACCGATAAGGCCGAAGCAATACGTTCATGGCTCTCTTTTACGGCATTGTCGGGCAAACCTACCAGAAAGTACCGTATTCCTTTGTCCACATTCACTTCGATGGTTATGAGTGTGGCGTTAATGCCTTGTACTGCAGCTCCAAAGGTTTTGACTAACATATTTACAAGGCTTTGGGTGGTTCTTGTGGGAGAGGTTCATCTTTGGGTGGCTCCGGTTGGTATTTTTTCTTGAAATGTCTTTTCAGTGGCAGTTTGTCCCTATCCAGATTGACTTTCAGCGATATCTGCTGTTGGAAGAAACACTTATTGTCCGTAATGTGGAATGTTGCCGATGCTTCGGCTGTCAACAAGTCGTTTCTGAAAAATGGAATGTACCATTCTGTTTCAAGATAATGGTTGCCATACAGGAAGGGGTTACTCCATTGGATAATGCCAGGTGTCTCATTGCGTAATACCGGTTTACCGTAGTAGTAGGTAGTACGGGTGCCGACGTACCAGAATTCTGCGTTCAAGTCAAGTACAAGACCGATAGGGTAATAGGTGGAAGAGAAATTTTTGGCTGTTTTCTGGATGCCTCCCATGGCACCGACCGAGAAGCGTAGCTTGTTCAGGTGTTTAAATGATTTGGAGAAGTCAACGCCAACAGATGCCTTGGCTTGCAGGTCCTGTTCCAATATGGCAGTTGGCACTTCGTTGAGAATGGGATACAGATAATAGAAATAGGAGTACGACTGTAAATCCACAAACAGCCATTTCCAGCGTTGTTCGCCGGAAAGTCCTATGAGGAAGGATTCTCTTTGGGTGGAACTTTGTGCGCCAACCCAATCTACCCATATGTTGATGTGGTTATTTCTTCCCCCCAATTGCCAAAAAATACCATTCAGGTTGGGTCTGTAGTAGCGGATGGAGTCACAGAAGAATAGGCCCGAATAATTGTCAAGCAATCCTTCGCGGGGGAATGCGCCAAACAAAAGATGATTGCGTAGATTTCCGCCTTTTTTCTTGTACTCGTAGTAACCTGTGAAATTGATTCTATCCAGATAGTTGGTTGTTCCAAACTCTTTCATTAAATGGCTTCCTATCATTATCCGATGTTGTCCTTCGTCCCAACTCAGTCCTATTTCGGGTGAGATGCGGAAGCCGGACATGATGGTTCTTGTGCTGTAAGGTGAGCCGCCGAAACTTTGGTTGTCCATAAATGTATAGGCGTCGGCCGTCCATTCAAATCGTTGTCCGAATGAGTAAAAACCTGCACCTGCAATCATCAGTATGCAGATGGCTATCTTTTTTGCATTCCAGTTTCCCATAAAGCGCAAAGAAATTTTCATTGTGTGGTTGTTAAATGTTAGTCCTTAATGATTAAAACGGTAGCATAGGCGGCAATTCCCTCTTTTTTACCCACAAAGCCGAGTTGTTCGGTGGTTGTGGCCTTAATGCTTATTCTTTCTGCATCGCAATTCATCACTTCTGCCAGGCATTGTTGCATGTTGGGTATATGGGGGTTCAGTTTGGGTGCTTCTGCACAGATTGTGCAGTCTGCATTGCTGAAACGGTATCCCTTTTGTGCAATCAGTTCCATGGTCTTTTTGAGCAATATTTTGCTGTCTATGCCTTCAAATGCGGCTGAAGTATCAGGGAAATGATAACCGATATCGCGTAGATTAGCTGCCCCCAGCAGAGCATCGCACAATGCATGTATCAGTACATCTGCATCTGAATGTCCGAGCAAGCCTTCGCTGTGTTCAATGTTGATGCCACCCAACCATAATTTACGCCCTTTGCAAAGGGCATGCACGTCATATCCGAATCCTACACGTATATCCATAAAATGCTGCATTAAGTTTTACGGCTGTCTTAGACTCGCTAAAACAGCCGTAAAGGTACAATCTTTTTAATAAATTTCAAATTATCTGTCCACTAAATTCTTCAAACCTTCCAAGTCGAAGCCGAGTGTAAAGCGTAATGTTCCGTCCAATGGGTTATTGTTGGCAACAGAAATCACATAGCCGGCATCCAGTTCGAACATGCTGAGCTTGAAGCCTGCACCCACAGTGAAGTATTTGCGGTTACCTTTGTATTTGCTTTCGTTGGAATAACCGGCACGTACAAAGAACTGGCGGTTGTAGGAGTATTCCACACCTACACCCCACATGATTTCCTGCAATTCTTCCACAAAACCACCGGGAGCATCAGCAAATGACCAGAACCAACCTTTAACAGATGAAATGGAGGAATATTGGTCTTGGCTCATCATCCAGGTGTTCGAATCGTCTTTGTCAAATCCTTCTGTAAAGCGTGAACGTTGAGAGGGTACGAGCAATTTATTGGCTTCCAGGTTAACGCTCAAGCGGTTATAGTCATCAAACGGAAATTCAAATCCGGCACCCAGGCGGAAGTTGGCAGGAATAAAGTTGCTGGTAACCTTGTCGTAAGTCACTTTTGAACCGAGGTTCGACAAGTTGAAACCGAAGCGGAAATTGGCATCGCCGGTGGAAAGCATGATGGGGAGGTCATAGTAACCGGAAACGTCGGCAGCCAAAGCCCATCCTGGATACATTTCTTGTGCGCTTCCGCTTGTACTGGAATTCTGACCGTTGTTCAGGTCGGAGTATATGAAACGGAAGGCAACAGCCATAGAGAAGTTTTCAGACAGCTTGCGTGAATAGGCAGCATCAATAGAGAATTCATTTGGCATGGCCTGGGCATAGAAGTTTCCACCATAATCGGTCAGGTTAATCTTACCCATGGAGAAATAGCGGAACGATGCACTGATTGCCTGTACGTCATCAAAGCGGTAATAACCATTCACGTTTACCAGGTCGATTTCACCAATCAATTTACGCAACCATGGCGTGTAGGAAACACCGACACCGGCGTTGCTGGTAGTAAAAGGATATTTAGCTGCGTTCCAATATTGTGAATAGAGGTCGGCTGAGGTGGCAACACCCAAATCACCCATACCACCACCGCGTGCGTCAGGTGCAATGGATTGGGAGGGGACAGCGGTAATGATGGGGTTCATAATATCTACTGCTTCATCTGCGTAGGCGGCCGGAGCTATCAGAAATATACTCAAGGCCAATGCATAAAAACCTTTTCTCATTGTTTTTTCTTTTTGTATTTTATGTTTCTTGTTGTTGACAATATTCTATTTAACGTGGTTTTTCCCGTTTCATTGTCCTATGACAATTATTTTACGGGTTTTAGTGGTATATTCACTATTTTGTGTCTTGATACGCATTTGATAGAGATAGACCCCAGAGCCACAGAATGCCTCTTGCGGCTGAAGGGAAATACTGGTTGTGCAGGATTGTTGCGTTGAATAAACGCGTCTGCCACTCACATCAAAAATATTGATTTCAACCTCCAGTATGGATTCCGGACGGTCGTGTACGATTTCTATATGTAAGGTTTCTGTAGAACGTATCGGATTGGGATAGCTGATAATATCGAAAACTTCGGGGGCCAGATTCTTGACCACTTCAAAGTCCAGTGTTTTGGTGGTTGAGTTATTCAGCAAATCCCATGCGCGGAATGACAGTGTATGTTTACCTTCTGTCATTTCCGCCATTTTATAGTTGATGCTACCTTGACGGAAATCGCCCCCGGTAGTTACAAATACATCGTTTAAATTCCAGCTTTGATCGGTATTGTTGTCGACGGTCAACAGCAAGTCATGTCCGATTCCGCTACCTGAAGTGTTGATGCCGTTGGGATCGCTCAGGAAGGCAATAAACATGGGGCGTTCGTCCACTTGACCACCCGATACAAATTGAGTGGAATTCAGATAGATTTCCATTTCCGGACCATCGGTTTCATAAACGGCATCAGGATTACTGCCGCCCACAATATAGTTTTCATAATAGCCAATGCCTTCATTGCCCTGTAGGGTATCGTTTGCATAATAAGTTATTCGGCCGGAGCCATAATTATATTGTATATCTTTCGGTACCATGAAATAGCTCTCAAACTTTCCATCCGTAACCGTTACTTCTCCTTTGAAAAGAATGCCGATTCTGTCTTTATAGGTAAAAGGATATTCTGCTTCGGGGATGTCACTATGGTTATTAAGTGTGGTAAAGGTTTGTTCTTTGTCGTACACGGTAAGGTATGCCTTTCCCTGAAAGTCTGTAACGATCTGTCCGTCTTCATCCACAATTTTCCCTTTCAGTACATTGGTTGATAGTGCACGGAGTGTGTCGCCTTCTTCTGCGGTTTTCCCGTTTATGGAATCTGTTTCAATGGTATAAGGCTGTGGATAGACTATTTTTACAGCCGGGTCACCCAAGTAGCAATAGGACATACGGTTGGATTCCCGGTTAGGAGCGTTTTTGGTTCTCATTACAACGTCTCCAATATGTAGATAATCACCGTTTTCTTTGGCGAACAAGTTTTGGCTGAATTGAAGCATGAGACGTTCGTTCTGGTCGGCGTACACGGTGCGAGCGGCCGAAAAGACCCCGATGGCACCGCCATTCGCATTGAGCACTGCCTCTTCCCCTGCTGATACTACAGGGCTGTCCCAATGGCTGAAACTACAGGTTCCCAGAGCCCATATGGCTTGTTTGGCATTGGCTAAGGTCTGGATTTCCTTTATGGTCAACATGCCTTCGTTGGTGATACCAGATGGACTGCCGTGTCCCATGTAGCAGAAATAGAGCATACCATTGCGTAGGAAATTGTCAAACTTGTTTTTGGCAATAGGATAGCTTTCTCCTGCTGCAGTTACTTCTTGTAGGTAAGAGTCCAGAATGATTTTGTTGCTCACGTATTCCGGATATAGTTTTTTGACCAATTGTGCAATCGTATCGATACTGCTCATATGTTGCGTACCGTCCCCGTCGTCGGCCAGGAAGCAGAGTTGGGTTTTCCAGTTGCCTTTCTGCGTGTTGTTCATATAGGCTATGGTTTTGTCCACCATGTTGCGTGCCTGGTCGATGGTTGACACAGGAAAACGCCCTATGCCTATATTGACGTACATCTGTGTTTCGCTGAAGTAGCTGTTGTCATCCAGAAAGCCGAAATAGTCGTCAGTAGGATATGCCAGTGTGGCGTCCAGATTGCCACGGTCAGACTGATAGGTGAGCAGCAAGTTGGAACCCGATTGGGAGAGCAGTTTTCGGTTGTCGAATGTACCGTCGCCCATCAGTAGCAGATAACGTGGTGCTAAAGTGGATTCTCCTGTCGTGTGTCGGTCGTAGAGCATTTTCATCAACCAGCGGTAGGCACTTGCATCCGGTGTACCGGATGAAAATTCATTATATACCTCTTCATCGGTGACAACAGCCGTAGTAAGGCCGTTTAATTCTTCATGTGCTGCAGCCAAACGGTTGGCCTCAGACCTGAAAATTTCAGGGGTAATAATAACGTATTCTATATCCTTCAGTTGGTGCAGATTTTGTTGATTGACGCTTCCTATGATTTCCGGTGTATTATAGGCATTGCTTCCCGCATTGGGTACAACTGCAACAAATTGTTCTATTGTGTGGTTGCCCGATGCAAAATGCAGTTCATTACCAACGAGTTGTGTTGGCATCCTGTAGATGGAGTCCAGACGGGTGATGTTCCATACCTGCAAGTCGGCAGAAGCATTGCGTATGATGAAGCGGTTTCGCAGATTTGTATTATAACTGGTAGTTGTTCTGAAATACATACTATTGCCGGTCATGGTCAGTGTCCGCTCGGCATGCAATTCCACCCAATTGAGATACATTTGACTTCCTGACGGCATTGAAGCATTGATTTTCAATGTATTGTTTCCCCCTTGAAGTGGAAAATAAAAGTTCTTTCCCAATTCGGTGCCCATGATGTATATGCTCGGCGCTATGGCATTGAACGTCATGGTTTGCTCTGACCCTCCGTTCATGCTTAATTTTAGAGTGCTGGAACCACTCGTTGAATTAGCCACGGCACTGATGCATACACGTGCATTGTTTGTCGTCGGATTATTTACTTGAAAAGAGATGTTTTGCAGAGTATTACCATTGGAAAATTGTTCACCGTAGAACTCATCTCCTCCACCATTTTGACCAGTAACGTCTTGTAGGTTAATCAGCTCTTGTTCATGCAATTGATAGTCAATAAAAGTAGTGACAATGATGGTGTCGGCAGGAGTAAAAGTAGCTTCGGTGCCTACATTGAGCCGTTCCCGGCTTCCTGCGTCAGATGTTACAAAATAGTAACCATATTGTGAGTAGGTGTTGAGATTATGCGTGAATCCTCTTTGCCCCAAGGAACTGATATATTCATAGTTCCAGCTGATAGGGCCTTGGGCATGGAAAAGAATGTAATCGCCCGGACCAAACTGATTGTCGCTGCCCATATACATATATACAGGTACCTCCGGTAGGTCATCTATTCGGTAATTGGAGAAATTTCTGTCCAATTCGGCACCGCCGTAGCCAAAGATACGTACTTGCGCAGGGTTAACCCCCATATTTTGGAGTTCTTCATAGGTCAGGCGGTATATGCCACTACTGCTTACTCTTATTTTGACAAAACTTCCATTGGCCAAAACGGACTGGTTTTTATAGCTGTTGGTTGTCGTGTTTGTCGATGGTAGTTTTTCTGTTGATGGTTTCGTTTCCAGCGAATAGCTTTTCAAACGCTGGATTTTCCCATCGTTCTCCACAAACGGGAAGATGTGAATAAAAGCTTTGTAGCTACCTTGCTGGTTAATAATGGAAGTTTCCGTTTGAAGTGTTGTCGGGATTTCTGTCTGCCCGATTAGCATCAATTCTTCATCGGGAATCTGTTCATACTCAGCGTGGTTTACTGTTATATTGACATTGTGTTGCTGTAATGCGATGACATGTTCAATAACAGGAATGTTGCCTTTGTTGTATATGGCATTGTCGCAGGTCATGACTTGTGTCGAGATGCTGTCAGAAAGTCGGTTGCTTATGTGCCAGTTGACTTTATACTGTGTACTTTGTGCGGCAATGGTGAAATGGCAAAATGCGCACAATGTTAGTATGGCAAGTTTAATATGTGTAGTAGGTTTTACAAACATCAATCTTTTTGGTTATATCTTTGTTATTAACGTGCTTATTGCTGTTTTAGTACATAAGTTCAATCGGTATTTATGGCTATTTGATTCGGAAATCCAGTAGCCGCTGCTCTTCTATATATCCTTCGAGATGGTCACCGATTTTTACGCTGCCCACTCCTGCCGGCGTGCCGGTATAAATGAGATCGCCGATTTTTAATGATATGTATTGGCTGATATAGGCAATCAGTTCATCTACACTGAAGAGCATATCGCCACTAAATCCTTGTTGAACTGTTTGTCCGTTGATGTCCAGGTGAAAATGTATATCATTTATCTTTTCCGGATCTATAGGGATAAATTCGCTCAAAACGGCAGAGCCGTCAAACCCTTTGCTTTGTGCCCACGGACGACCTTCGGCACGAGCTTGGCGTTGCAGGTCGCGGGCGGTTATGTCCAAACCCAAAGCAATGCTGTCATAATATCTGTGAGCGAATTGTGGCGCAATGTTTTTGCCCAGACGGTTTATGCGTACCACCAATTCGGTTTCATAGTCTATCTGTTGGGAGAATGGGGGAATATAAAAAGGCTTGTTATGTAACAGCAAGGCCGTATCCGGCTTAAAGAAAAATACAGGTTCCTTTGGGCGCACGGAGCCGAATTCTTCTATATGGCGGGCATAATTTAATCCAACAGCGATAATTTTCATATTTTCAACTCTTACTGATTGCGTAATTCAGCCAAGCGGTTATACATTACAGCCAATTGGGCATATATGGACGTGTTTTGGACAACAATCGTTTCCGGTACCTTGATGCGGAACTGTGTAAAATTCCAAATAGCTTTGATTCCACCCTTGACCATTAGGTCGCTTACTTCTTGTGCTTTGTCAACCGGTACGGTCAGCACTCCTATATCCACCTTCATGTTGTCCTGCAATTCCAAAAAGCGGTCAATGTGATGTATGGGAGTGCGGTTAATGCTTGTACCTGCCAGTTCATATTTTGCATCAAATCCAGCCACAATGTTCAATCCGAATTGTGCCAGACCGCTATCGTGGAGCAATGCGCCGCCCAAACTTCCTACACCAAAAAGAAAAGCCTTGTGTGTATTGGTAAATCCCAAAAAGGCATCCAATACGTTAACCATGTCGTTCACTTCATACCCCACGCGTGTTTTTCCGCTTATTTCCACGTATGATAAGTCTTTGGCCACCATAGACGCGTCTACCGATAAGGCACGGGCAATCTGTGTGGATGAAACGTACTCATCCCCTTTGCCTTGTAGCAACTTGGCAAATGCTAGATACCATGGCAAACGTCGCAAGCTTGGTTCAGGGATATGGCTGTTTCGTAATGTCTTTTCCACAGTGGCTTTGATGTTCTTGGTTTTGAACGGCAAAGATAATGTTTTTTCTTGAAAATAAAACATTCTTTTTCTGTGTGTCTGTTAGCGGTAATCTGTCGTTTTGCTGATGTTTCTTTCTGAAAAACGAGTGATAAATGCAGAGTGGTAAAGATATTGGGGTGTATTTGTAATGGGCGTGTAATTAACGATGTGTGGATTCCATATTAGGTTTCGATAACTGTCCTTTATACATGTGGAAAATGTCAATCGGTATTTCAAATTAAAATGTTTTCATTTGTTTCTGTGCTCGGCTTTCTTTATCTTCTAAAGAATAAGATGCGACCAGTTGCAAAACTTCGTTTTGTACTTGTTACTCCGCTCGTCTTTCCTTATCTTTGTGCGCAAATTATGTAATGAAGTTATGCTGTTGTGACACATGTCCTTTCCTGTCGATTGGACGTTTTAGGCTGTGAGTGAATTTTTGATATGAAACTTCGGTTAACTGCCATTTTTTCATTATTTTCACATGGCATAATCTTTGATTGTACGTGGTGGGTTTACCATTTTATTAAGGTGCCATCTTATTTGATAACTATTATTCTATTTTTATATGGTCGATAACGAACAAATTGTAGAGAAAATCGTTGAAGGAATACAAGAGAAGAAAGGAAAACGTATTACTATAGTCAATCTTACCAAATTGCCGGATGCTCCATGTTGCTATTTTGTGATTTGTGAGGCGGATTCTGTAGTTCAGGTAAATGCTGTTGCGCTGTCAGTGAGGGATTATGTCCGTGATACAATTAGAGTAAAGCCTTATGCCATTGATGGCCTGGAAAATTGCCATTGGGTAGCTATGGATTATGGGCAGATTATTGTACATATTTTCCAGAAAGAACCTCGTATGTTTTATGATATTGAGCATCTGTGGGAAGATGCCGAGATAACAGATATTGAAGATTTAGATTGATAAAGGATTATGAATACTAACAATACACAACCTCGACCGAACAAGAAAATGGGTAAACCGAAATTTTCTTTCGGTTGGTTTTATGTAGCTCTTATTTTTATTCTATTTGGTGGAGCCTTGTTTTCCGGTAATATGGGAGGTAAGGAGGTGCCTTTTTCCCAGTTTGAGCAGTATTTGCAAAAGGGTTATGTGGAATCGGTAACAGTGTTCACCAATTCCAAACGTACGGAGTTCCACATTATCAAGGACTCGGTTAAAAACATTGTGGCAGAACCCAAAGGTACGCCGGATGAAACCATTTATTTTACAACAATACCATCGGTTGATGAGTTTTCCAAGTTTATTGACAATGCAAAAGCGGAGTACAATTATTCCGGTGTCATACAATATAAGGAAGACAAGGACTATTTTAGTGTCTTTCTTTATAGTGTATTGCCATTTTTGTTGCTGATTGCTTTCTTTGTCTTTATGAACCGCAAGATGATGGGTGGAGGCTCTGGCGGAGGTGGCATCTTTAGTGTGGGCAAGTCGCAAGCCAAATTGTTTGACAAAAGTACGGCTTCAAAAGTGACTTTCCGTGATGTTGCCGGTTTGGCTGGTGCCAAGCAGGAAGTAGAGGAGATAGTTTCTTTCCTTAAGAACCCGAAGAAATATACACAGTTGGGTGGTAAGATTCCTAAGGGGGCACTTCTTGTGGGCCCTCCGGGTACAGGTAAAACCCTTCTTGCGAAAGCGGTAGCTGGTGAAGCTGATGTTCCTTTCTTTTCCATGTCAGGTTCCGATTTTGTGGAAATGTTTGTCGGTGTAGGTGCATCACGTGTGCGTGATTTGTTCCGGCAGGCCAAGGAAAAAGCTCCATGCATTATCTTTATTGATGAGATTGATGCTATTGGTCGTGCCCGTGGCAAGAGCATCAACATGAGCGGCAACGATGAGCGTGAGAATACACTGAACCAGTTGCTTACTGAGATGGACGGATTCGGCTCCAATAGCGGTGTCATTATTTTGGCGGCTACCAACCGTGCGGAGATTTTGGATAAGGCTCTTTTACGTGCTGGACGTTTTGACCGCCAGATTCATGTGGAGCTGCCTGACATTCAGGAACGTAAGGAGATATTTAATGTACACTTGCGTCCTATCAAGATTGATGAGTCGGTCGATGTAAATTTCCTGGCCAAACAAACACCTGGTTTCTCTGGTGCTGATATTGCCAATGTTTGTAATGAAGCGGCACTTATTGCGGCACGTAATAATAAGAGCAGTGTAGGCAAGCAGGACTTTATGGACGCAGTCGATCGTATTGTCGGTGGTCTGGAAAAGAAAACCAAGATTATGACGGAGGAAGAAAAACGTTCTATTGCTTTCCATGAAGCAGGCCATGCCACTATCAGCTGGATGTTGCAATATGCCAATCCGTTGGTTAAGGTGACCATTGTGCCACGTGGTGAGGCTTTGGGAGCTGCATGGTATTTGCCAGAAGAGCGTCAGCTGACTAATTATGAACATTTGATTGATGAAATGTGTGCTACTTTGGGTGGACGTGCAGCAGAAGAACTCTTTTTGAATCAGACATCTACGGGTGCTATTAATGACCTTGAGAGGGTGACTAAGAGGGCTTATGCTATGGTGGCTTATTTTGGTATGAGTCCTAAATTGGCCAATGTAAGCTATTATGATTCAACAGGACAGTCTGATTATGGATTTACCAAACCATATAGTGAACAAACGGCTGAACTGATTGATACGGAGGCCAAACGTATTATTGCCGAGCAGTTTGAAAGGGCGCTTTCCATTCTGAAAGAAAATGCGGAAGGCCATCACAAATTGGCAGAGCTGTTGATTGAAAAAGAAGTCATCATGGCTGACGACCTTGTTG
>JADIMG010000046.1 GCA_017694875.1 Candidatus Gallipaludibacter merdavium | reverse complement strand
GATTTTTGTATTTGAAAACGGAGCGCCTAGCCACATTTAGATTTCACCACAAAGTGTCACAAAGTATTTACCCTGCAAATAACTTATCTCTTTTCATGGGACTTTGCACACTCTGCGGTAAATCAAATCATAATGCTGTTATATTCTAAATCTTTACCGGATAATGGAAACCACTTTTCCATCTTCAAAAATGATAGTGGCATTACCTTCCATCATCCATCTTGTTTTTACTCCACTTTGGCGTACATATTTAGGAGCACCAGCACAAAGCAAGCATTCAGTTTCGTTCATTCCTTGTACGACTTTACCTGCCTCAATTTCATCCCAATGCGTTACCGATTGTGGCTTTTCCTGAGCGACATACTCAATCATTCCTTCTGCAAATCCTTGATATACAGAAGTAAATTCCTGCATTTGCTGCAACGACTTTTCTTTTTGCATATTAAGATTTTCAAATGCTGTGCTCTTCATTTCTCCAAATAACGTAGGTGCTACAACACTTATACTATCTACACAAACAATCAACTTATTACTTCTAATTAAGAACTTTAACTGACATGTATAGCTGGAAGCTTTTTCATCTTCAAGAGCAAGACTACTCTGCATTATTACTTGAAAACTTTTATTTGATACATTTAATGCTTCAATGTTGCTTTTCCCTTTTTCGCCTTGTTTAATGGTATAGGACAATGCATTTACGAAAACAATCTCTTCGGCAATAGCATTGAAATCAAGTGTATCTGCCAATGTAATCTTATTATTTATATTAACATACGGACTTGGAAGAACGCTTGCATTAAGTGCCAATTCACTTTTGTCTTTACCCAATAATTTTTTTACACGGTTCTTTAAACTTTGTGCCGAAACTCCAGATACAGTTGTACAAACAACAAGAATGAACATCCATAAATTTCTCTTCATATTCTTTCGTCGCAAATTTTATTATTAAAAAAGAAGGATTGGCTACGTCTGAACAACCAATCCTTCTCAATATAAATTCTATATTACTTAGAATCTTACTCCTAAACGTAAGCCTGCCAAGCTAAGGTTTGCATCCCAATCGCTTAATTTTTGGCTATCATACACAAAACCTACATTAAATTTCGGTGTGATGTTCAAACCAACTTGTATTTCATAACAGAAGCCACCGTCTTCTATATCGATTTCACGTCCATAACCCAAACTAAAACTAGCAAAAGCTGTCATATTAGCGAACAATTCAGGTGATGTACCACGGATACCAGTCATCACTTGCGGTGTAATACTTTCACTAAAGTTACTTAATTCAGCCATAGCTTTTACTTTAAGGATATCCCATGCTAGATATTGTGAAAAGCCATAACGATATCCTAAACCTAAATCCATAGCAACACCGTCTCCTTCCCAATCGGCTCCTAATTTACCAACTCCGACTTCCAAGAACATACCTGAATTACTTGGTGCTTTCTTTTGTTTGGTTACAGTAGTACTAGTTACTAACTGAGCATTTGCCGCAACACATGTAAATGCTACAAGCAACAATAGAAATAACTTTTTCATCTTTGTTTAATTTTTAATGTATACTGATTTGTATTAATTCCCTAAAGCCTTGGTCTTACCTGTTGTATTAATTCGGTCTGTATATGGATAAACCGTAGTAATCCATTCATAATCATTATCTTGTTTACTAGCAGTACGGAAATTTACATATTTCCCTGGAAATCCAGACAACTCAATCATGACCCGTTTTCCTTTTTCGTCAGAACGTGCATTGAATGTTGCTGCAACAATAATATCAGCATTAGCTTCTTTCATTGCACGATAAAGAGCACGAGTTTTAATATTTTCCAACAATTCAAAAGTCAAAGTTTCTACTGATTGAATTTCAAACTCATAAGGTCCATAGTCTTGACGTACCTGATTGTTCATAATCACAATTTCCGCAACCAAAGGTTTAATGAACACATCTTGCTTAGGCTCTATAATACGAGCTTGAGATTGTTCAAATTGAGTTTGTCCCATAGCACTGCCCACAAATGCCAATGCAAACACAACAAAAGAAAGTGCGCTTTTTACTATTTTCTGCATACTCGTTTAAGTTTTTTCATACGCCAACTCCACAAAGCGAATGAGGTTATACAAATTAGGCTAGGAGTTCTCACAATTATGTGAAGCCTTTCATCTTTTATCTATAATAAAAAAACATCAAATATGACAACAAAAGAGCAATTCCAATCGTGTGAAAATAACGTTCTACTTAATCATATTTTCTGCAATATTAAAATAATTTTCACTAATAAGAAAACGGGTTATCAGAACACATGTACCAAAAGTACTATACATGATACTAAACGAACAAAAAACGCGACTATTCAGATAAAAACAAAAAATTGTTTTCTGTGGATTTCCTAAAAAATCTAAATAGCTAATCCCAAAAACATGGAGAAAAAAGGAATGACATCCAAAATTCCGATTCCACAAGAACAAGAAAAGGCTTCTAGGACATAAAGCCAAACTCCCAAACGCACTTAGCTCCGAATGCCGATGAAGCAGGCTTCATCAACGGATGCATACGGCTTCGTTGACCAATGAAGCCGTATGC
>JADIMG010000045.1 GCA_017694875.1 Candidatus Gallipaludibacter merdavium | reverse complement strand
TGATCGTCTCGTGGGCTCGGAGATGTGTATAAGAGACAGTAGCTGGCGTTTTGAACAGATTGGCGCAAGTCGTCCAATTGACGCAAATGTTCTTTCCATTCATCATCAATTACATATAGCAAAGTGGATTTTTCAAATGATTTGATTACTTCCTTCGCTTCTGTTTCATAGGAAAGTTTTAAGTTGGCTGTAACGTTGAACACACGTTTGCCGTCCGTAACAGGTACCAAGATGTTTTGGAACTGCTCACCGCGTGTTTCATATACCTGTTTGATGACAGGGTAGGCTATTTCAGCCAGTTTGTCCATTTTGCGTTTAAATGTTTCTATGGCTTTTACGGCAACAGCCTCACTCAGCTTCTGCTCCTTTTCTCCACGGAAAGTTGCTTCGTCAAATGGAGCTTCCATGGCAAAGACTTTCAACAACTCTTCGTTCAGACCTGCATAATCCATCATATCGCGCATATCGCCCACAATTGTTTCCGCAGTGTCATATATCATATTGGTAATGTCCACTCCAATGCGTTCACCCATCAGTGCATGACGGCGTTTGGAGTAGATAACATTACGTTGGGCATTCATTACGTCATCATATTCCAACAGACGCTTACGGATACCGAAGTTGTTCTCTTCCACTTTCTTTTGGGCACGTTCGATGGAATTGGAAATCATTTTGTGCTCAATTACTTCCCCTTCTTCAAAGCCCATACGGTCCATCAGCTTGGAAATACGTTCAGAGCCGAACAGACGCATCAAATCATCTTCCAGTGATACATAGAACACAGAAGTACCCGGGTCACCTTGACGGCCTGAACGACCACGCAACTGGCGGTCAACACGGCGGCTTTCATGTCGTTCTGTACCGATAATAGCCAGACCGCCAGCTTCTCTAACTTCTGGGGTCAGCTTGATATCCGTACCACGACCTGCCATGTTGGTGGCAATGGTCACTGTACCCTTGCGTCCTGCTTCTGCTACAATTTCAGCTTCGCGTTGGTGCAGTTTTGCATTCAATACATTGTGCTTGATTTTACGCATGGTCAGCATACGGCTCAGCAATTCCGAAATTTCCACTGAGGTAGTACCTACCAATACCGGACGTCCTGCTTCAACCAGTGATACAATCTCTTCAATTACGGCATTGTATTTTTCGCGTTTCGTCTTGTAAACGCGGTCATTCATATCAATACGTGCAATCGGACGGTTGGTAGGTATTACCACTACATCCAACTTGTAGATATCCCAAAATTCGCCTGCTTCCGTTTCTGCCGTACCTGTCATGCCTGACAGTTTGTGGTACATACGGAAATAGTTCTGCAAGGTAATGGTGGCGAATGTCTGTGTTGCTGCTTCCACCTTAACATTTTCCTTGGCTTCGATAGCTTGGTGCAAGCCGTCGGAATAGCGTCGGCCTTCCATGATACGGCCGGTTTGCTCATCGACAATCTTCACCTTGTTGTCTATTACCACATATTCAACGTCTTTTTCAAACAAGGTATATGCTTTGAGCAATTGGTTGACAGTGTGTACACGTTCTGACTTGATGGAATAGTTTTGCAGTGCTTCATCCTTGCGTTGCTGGCGTTCTTCAGCACTGAGGCTATGGTCTTTTTCAAGTTCTGCTATTTCAGCACCGACATCCGGCAACACGAAGAAGTTCGGGTCTTCTGTGCTGCTGGTCAGTGTATCAATACCCTTATCAGTCAGTTCAATTGAATTGTGCTTTTCATCAATTACAAACAACAAAGGATCAGTAGCAATATGCATATTCTTATTGTTTTCCTGCATATAGAATTCCTCTGTTTTTTGCAACAGCACTTTAATGCCCGGCTCACTCAAAAACTTGATTAATGCCTTGTTTTTGGGCAATGCTTTATAGGAGCGGAATAATGCCAATGCTCCTTCTTCCTGTGTTGCTTTGTCGTCCGAATTGATTTTTGTACGTGCTTCAGCCAGCAATTTGGTGGCCATGGCGCTTTGTTCTCTCACCAGACGTTCAACACGTGGCTTGTATTCGTCAAACAATTGGTCTTCGCCTTTGGGCACCGGACCGGAAATAATCAATGGAGTACGGGCATCGTCAATCAATACAGAGTCCACCTCATCCACAATGGCAAAATTGTGTTTGCGTTGCACCAAGTCCAATGGCGAAGTAGCCATATTATCACGCAAGTAGTCAAAGCCGAATTCATTGTTTGTACCAAAGGTGATGTCTGCCATGTAGGCCTTGCGGCGTTCATCAGAGTTAGGACGGTGTTTGTCTATACAATCCACGCTCAAGCCATGGAACATATATAGCGGTCCCATCCATTCAGAGTCACGCTTGGCCAAATAGTCGTTCACCGTAACCACATGTACACCATTGTGAGTCAATGCGTTCAGAAAAACGGGTAGGGTAGCAACAAGGGTTTTACCTTCACCGGTTGCCATTTCGGCAATCTTACCTTGATGCAATACAATACCACCAATGAGCTGAACATCATAGTGAATCATGTCCCATGTGATTTCATTTCCACCGGCAATCCAATGATTGTGATAAATGGCTTGTGTGCCGTCTATTTCTACAAAATCGTGTTTGGATGCCAAATCCCGGTCAAAATCATTGGCTGTTACAACAACGGTCTCATTTTGTGCAAAACGGCGTGCCGTATCCTTTACAATGGCAAATACTTCCGGCAACACTTCCATAAGAATAGTCTCGTATTTGTCGGCTATATTCTTTTCTATTTTGTCAACTTCCGAGTAAATACGTTCGCGTTCATCAATTGGTGTGCCTTCAATGGAGTCCTTCAACTCGATGATGCGCTTTTTCTCATCTGATACATAGTCAGCAATTCTTCGTTTTATGGCATCGGTTCTCTCACGGAGTTGGTCGTTGCTGAGTTTTTCTATTTCTGGATATACGGCTTTAATCTTGTCCACATACGGCATGAGCTCCTTCAAGTCGCGTTGTGATTTGTTGCCGAATAATTTGCTTAAAAATTCGTTGAATCCCATTTTCAGTTAGATTTTAATGTATATAGTGTTTCTGATTAATTGTCTTTTGGGCAGACTTCCTGCGTTCTGCAATAATCGTGCAAATATACGATTTATGGAACGATTGACAAACAAATCTTTTCATTAATCGGAAAATCTCTATATATTGGTATAGATAAGCCTCCCAATGTATGTATGGATATATTCTGAAAACCTGTGTTTTTCTTTAGCTGTCATATAAATAATGTGCTTGCAATATGATTAAATTCCATTAATTTGATTATATTTGCTTTCGAACAAAATATGACTTATATGACACAATTACGCATGGATTTTGAAGAAGTAGCCAATTCTGAACAATACGATGAATGGGATGATATAGACATTGACCGTGTGAACTATTCACATGATATGAAAGTGTTGAATCGTTATCCACGTGATAAGTTTGACAAGACCTTTGTGGTCCCTGATGGGGTGGTTACCATAGCCGAAGAGGCATTCATGGGGTGCAAGCATCTGAACAAAATAGTGTTGCCGGAATCATTGCGGCAGATAGATGCTTTTGCCTTTAAGGATTGCATCTATCTGGAAGAAGTGCATTTTCCGAAAGGATTGCATACCATACAGGATTATGCTTTTGAAAATTGCAGCTGTCTTACCTCTGTGTGTCTGAGCGAAGGTTTGTATGAAATTGGGGAAGGGGCTTTTCGGGGATGCTGTGCTTTGGCTGAGATACATTTGCCTGACAGTTTGGAGTTGTTGGGTAAAAAAGCCTTTTATCGTACCGCTTTTTATAGAGACCCGCAGAATTGGACGGATTCCATACTTTATTTGGGTAAATACCTTTTGGCCAACAAGGAGAACTATGTGGAATCAGTTGAGCTTCCGTCTGATTTGCGCATTATTGGCGATAATGCCTTTCAAGAGTCTTTTTTGAGCAGTGTCGTTCTTCCTGAAACATTGGTAACGATTTCTGCAGATGCTTTTAGCGGGTGTCCACTGTCGGAAATTCATCTTCCTGCAGGCTTGCGTCATTTGGGTGAACGGGTGTTTTCTGGTTGCGCACAGCTTAGTTCTGTAGAACTGCCCGCTGGAATTCGCAAGATACCGGCAATGGCTTTTGATTCATGCAAAGCTTTCCGTGCCTTTTATATACCAGAAACGATTGAGCAGATAGATGAATGGGCTTTTACCGGATGTAGTAACCTTACTTATATTCATATTCCATCTCGTATTGAAAAAATAGAAGATTATGTCTTCTTTAATTGTGAATCACTGAAAGAAGTTACCTTGCCTGAATGCCTGAAATCCATTGGTTACAGTGCTTTTGCTGATTGTGAGTCATTGTGTATAATTACCCTCAAATCGTTGAACCCGCCTAAATTGGATGCTGAAGCGTTTTCTGATATTCATCCCGAGGCTGTATTCCGTGTCCCCCTGACTGCATTACCGCTTTATAAGAAAGCTCCGAAATGGAGAAAATTACGTTTGGTAGGATATTAGAGGCAAGATACTGTTTTTTGAAATATCTTTCTTCCCTCATTTCGGCAATTGTTTCAGCTTCAAATTGGCATCTAAACCATACAGCACCGAATCAGACCGTAGTTGTGGATTGAAGATACTCAAGGATGCATCCCATTGGGGGTAGGAAATATGGCCGGCTTCCATTAATGAATGGAACAGAACCATGGATGTAATGCTTTTTGACTTATTGGCTTGCAGGTTGTTTTCTACATTAGGGTGTAGGGTTCTGTATTCGTCTGAGGTCCATACGAACAATGGCACGTGATATTCATATACGCTGCCTTGATAGGTGGCATGAAGAAACAGGTGGCGCTCGTCGTCCAGCAGATTTTCGCCGTGGTCACCGATATAAATCAATACAGCAGGTTTGTTTTGTGCATCGAGCATGCTGATGGTGCTGTCAATGAAATAGTCGGTATAACAGATGGCATTGTCATAGGAATTGACCAGCAGTTCGCGCATACCTTCCAGCAAGTCCGTTTTTTCCAATAGTTCCTTTAAGTGGATGTCCGGGTTGTCATCTGGATTTAGAATGTCTTTCAAAGGTGTTTCGCTCGATAAATCAGGTTGGTAATAGCGGAAAGAGTCAGGATAACGCAGATTATACTTGAAATGGCAGCCGAGTGAATGTAACACAATCAGTTTTTGCTTACTGTCGTTTTCCATGATGTTCTGTGCATAATCCAATAAACGTATGTCGAGGTTGTCGTGGTTCTTTACATCAGTAGGGATATAATGCTGGTAATCACAATTCTCACTTATGCGCATCAGAAAAGGATTACCAAAACTTTGGTTGGCTATCCATGCTGTATAATAACCTGCTTCAGAAAAAGCATCTACAATGGATTTTTCGTGGGTATATATCTCCGGATGCATGGGAGTGGCACGCGATAGCATGAATGGCACTGATACGGTGGTAAGATTGGCAATGCTGTAAACGCTGTCAAAGGATATCAGATGGGAACGTTGACTCAAATGGGGGGTAGTGGGACGTGTGTAACCATTAATTCCAAAATTGCTGTAACGTGCCGTTTCGCCAATTATCAATACAACCGTGGTTTCTTTTTCGGAAGAATTATAAGTGGCCCCAAAAGAAAAG
Source organism: Candidatus Gallipaludibacter merdavium (assembly GCA_017694875.1). GTDB lineage: Bacteria > Bacteroidota > Bacteroidia > Bacteroidales > Paludibacteraceae > Gallipaludibacter > Gallipaludibacter merdavium. Next base: position 62,388 of record JADIMG010000045.1, on the reverse strand, counting down.
TCGTTTACGTGAGTCTCTTCCTGTTTTATGTCTTTGCGTAAATGTATGATGCGTCCCGTAGATAGAAAAAGATTGAGTGGAAATACTTTTTCCGTATAGCTGAGAAGTTCATTGCCGATTGTTTCGTTGTGAATGGGGAAGATACGCCATTTGCTTTTGTCGGGCAGATCAACGTAGGTCAAATCAATCAACAAAAAACTTATACCGATGAAAATACCGATATAGGAGCGGGTTTTGGTAGTCCATAGGTAACGGTTGTCGACATAGCGGATGATGATGTAGATATACAGTCCCCATACACATAAAATCAATAGGGCCAATAGCCAACCGGTAGATAACAATTCGAGGAATTCACCTTTTTCTGCTATCATGCAGGTATATACAAACAGCAATGACGTTGTGGTCTTGTTAATGATTAGATGTGCCAACTCTATGCAACCTAACAGCAATAAAGGACTTTGCACCAAAAAGAAAGTACGTGCCTTTAACAGCAAAGCCGGCACAAGGAAACAGCACACACTTATAAACGCATAGTATATGCGTGGCAGGATACCTCCCAAATCTTCGGCTAAAAACAAAGCGACCAGATTGGGAAGCAGCAGTAGCAGGCATGCCAGGCATTCCGGTAAAAATTTGACTTTCTTATATTTCATCATAGTGCAAGCAGCAACCTTCATGGTCAACTCTCATGGAGGCTTTTCTGTTGAGCCATATTGGCAAATTGTATTCCACATGTCCGGCTGGGAAGTCAAAACATACTGGATAATTGTATTTGTCCACATGGTCGTGAATGATATGTGCAATGTCTTTCATCATGAGGGGGTCGTCAGGACAATCGGAAAATTGACCTACGATAAGTCCTTTCAGTCTGGCAAGTGTTCCGCTTAACCGCAAGTTGTTCATCATGCGGTCAATATGGTAAGGACGTTCGGCTATATCTTCTATGAACAGAATGGTGTCGTCCGTGTCGGGCAAGTCAAATGGGGTGTGGCGCAGTCCATAAAGCACAGAAAGGTTTCCACCTCTTACTATGCCAGAACAGAGTCCGTTTCTGTTTAGCGAATGGGGTTTTATATAATATTTATTTGCTTGTTCGTCATTTAGGATAGACAACATAATACGTAGAGGAGCAGCTTCTTCTGCCAATTCTGTAATGTGCTTACACATGATGCCGTGAACAGATGGAATGGAGAAATGTCCTAAGGCATTATGAAGCACTGTTATGTCACTGAAACCAATGAACAGTTTCGGATGCATTTTCAAAGAAGAGAAGTTGATTTTGTCAATGATTTGCACCAAACCATATCCGCCACGGCTACACAAGATAGCATCTATGTTGGGTGAGTCAATAGCTTGCTGGAGGTCGGCAATCCGTTCTTCAGGCGTTCCTGAAAAACGTCCGTATTGGCCGCAGGCATGAGGGGCAATGCTTACCTGATGTCCGTGATGGCTCAATCGGGCAGCGGCTTTGTGAATATAGGTAGGGTCGATGGCCCCTGATGGCGAAATAATGTGAATTCTCATTGTTGTTCAGTTTCTGAAGCTTTGCTTTGACCTGTAAGTTGTTTATAGTGTGTCAGTTTTATTTGATAGGTAATGGCGTAGTCGGTTTTTTGGTCCATCACTTGTTTTAATGCGGTTTGTGCTTGTAGGAGCTCTGACATGCTGATTAATCCCGCATTGTAGTGGTTTTGGCAATAGTTCAGATTCTCCTGGGCTTGTGCGATGCTCTCATCGGCCACTTCCAGTTGTGTATAGGCTTCCGTCAGCTCATTCCAGGCCAAACGTGTCTGGAGTTCCATTTTGGCTTTCAAATCATCGCGGTTGTTTTCGGCTATGTATTGTTTGGCTTTGTGTTGCTTGATGGTATGGGATGTTTCCCACCATGCCGTAAGTGGTATTTGAACAGTTGCAAATACAGCTCCGTTATGGGCAAAACGGTCGAAAGGCATATCGGTATAGGCATAACCCGCACCAATGGCTACTTGCGGAAGAGCTTTGCCCATTTCCAGTTTGCCTTGCAGCTTTTCGGCTTTGACCGACAAGTCTAACAGATTGCTTTCATTGCGTTGGGCTACAGCCTCGTCCGGGTTAATCCACAATTCATCAGGGGCGGGTAGGGAGTCGAGTGAACCGACAATTTCAAGACTGTCATTATATTCCATGCCTATGGATTGGCACAATGCCATGGTGGCTAGACGAATGCCGTTTTCCACTTTTATCCGGTTAGAACGCATTTCATTCTGTTTCATTGATACCATGAGCAAATCGCTTTTTTTCACCAGACCGGCGTCATAGGCTCCTTTTACATCATGATAGAGGCTTTCCAGCAAGGCTTCGGCTTCGGCCACTGTTGTCTGTTTGCTCTTGAGGGATATGATTTGCCAATAGCTTTCCTCTGTCTGCAACAACACTTCCTGTTTTTTCAGCTCCTGTTGCAGCTCGGCGGCTTCTACACCTATTTTGGCCAGTTGGTTGCCATGAACTATACGTCCGCCTGCATAGACGGGTTGGATAGCACTGACCCCCAAAATGGTTCCATGTTGCATCAATGAGATGTTTTTGTCAATGCCTAAAAAGGCACCATATTGTGCATACAAATTTTCCAGAATGTTGCGAATGTGGGCGTTTCCTATGTCATCAATGCCCATCTCTACAATCGGATTGACAGCGTGGTAGCTGAAACCTATGGCACTCACATTAGGAAAGTATTTGGAAACCAATGATTTTTTCAATTGTTGTGCCGCTTCTACTTCCAGTGAAGCATTGCGTACTTCCACATTGTTGCGCAAAGCACGCACCAGACACGAATCCAATGTGAGCGGTTCCTGATTTTCGGCACTCACCAGCAGGCAGCCGATGAAAGCCATAACACATAACAGTTTATATTTTTTAGTCATAATTCATTCCTCCCGTTAGATTACCTTAGGCGATTTGTGTTTATATATTTGCCAGTAGGCAACAGGCAAAACGGTTACAATCAGTACGATGGAAAATATGGTACCGAAACAGATGACAATACCCATTGGTTGCCACAAGGTGCTACGGCTGATAATCATGGGAACAACACCCAATGCGGTTGTGGCAGAGGTAAGGAAAATAGGGCGCATACGTCTTTTCCCGGCTTCAAAAGCGGCGTCGAATGCGCTCCACTGGTTCTGAACCCGAAGTTCTTCGGCGTATTCAAACATGATAATGCCATTACGCACAATAATGCCAATAAGGCTTACAATGCCCAGTACGCTTGTCATACCAAAGTCCAATTTGAATATCCACAAGCCGAAGAAAGCCCCAAACAGACATAGGAGGCAAGCAGACAAGGACAAGACGGCGATACCGATTTTTTTGAAGTCGTAGAGCAGGAATAGGAAAACAACAATCAATGCGCCTAATACGCCACCTACCAGTTCCGGTATCAAGGCATTGTTGACTTCGGTCAAACCACCTACTTGTACTTGAACACCTTCCGGCAAATTAGGGATGATTTCATTGTCCAGGTATTTTTGTACCTTTTTCATACTGGGTACTTGGCTCTTGCCGTATTTCAAGTCGCTGCCCACGGTGATACAACGCATGCCGTTCCTATGGACAATACGTGCAGGTTCCCATGAGGGTCGAAGGTCTGCCACCTGACGCAAGGGTACCCAAACATTGGGTAGAGCTGTTGGAATAAGCAGATTGCCCATGTCCTCGCAATTGGGTTGTTCGTCCAGATTGCTGTAGAGCTTGACGGGAATAGAATAGTCTTTTTCCCACAATGTACTGATACTGATACCATTCATGGCCGAAGCCAGTTGGAGTGAAAGATTCATTTTACTTACACCCAGTCGGGTCGCTTCGTCCTGTTTTAAAATGACTTCAACACAGGGAATCATTCCGTCACAATCAGTATGTACCCATGTCAGGTCGTCTATAGTACGCATGTATGCGGACAATTTGTCAGCTTGTTGACGCACTAAATTTAAGTCTTCTCCAATAAACCGTACTTCAATGGGATTTCCAACAGCTTGATAGTCCAATTGTTTGAAACGGACGTAGGCATTGGGGAAATGGTTGGCATAACGGGCCGAATAATCCTTGATAATTTCTTCTGTTGCACGAACGGAAACCGTGTTTACTATAAATTGTGCATAGTGGCTACCCGGCATGTTGGGGGCATAGGTAGCGTGAAAACGGGGTGAACTTGAACCTACAAAACTGGTAATGGAGGTAATGCGTTCATCGTTTGAAATCAAGCTTGCCAAACTGTCACAGATTAAACTGGTTTCATGCAAGGAAGTACCCATGGGCAAAGTGATTTCTACAGCGAAGCAATCACGCTCTGCCTTTGGCATCATTTGTATGTTCATGCTGAAAAACATCAGAACACTGAGAGCAATGGAAACAAATGCTGTACAGATAGTTATATGTGGATGTTTAAAGCAAAATTGCAAGAGACGTTCATATCCTCCCTGCAAGACATTGAAGAACCAGTTTTGGGCTCTTTCTATGATGGATGTCTTTTTGCCGGGTACAGACCTTACGATGAATGTAGACTCCAAATGGGGAACGACAACAATGGCATAAATCAGTGAAATCATCAGCGAAATGGTAATCATCCACGGGAAGAGTTTCACAAAATCTGCCATTGGGCCAGTTAAGATATATTTTACGGGAAAGAACATGCCACAAATACCTACCGTGGCAACAAACAGAGGCGAAAACAACTCCTGGGCACTTAAGATAGCTGCCTTACGGCGGGTCATTCCTTTATTGATACGCTCAATGTAGCCGTCAATCATTACAATGGAATTATCCACCATCATACCCAGTACCACAATCAAGGCGGCAAGGGTTACCGTGTTCAGCTCAATGTTGAATGTATACATGATGGCCAGCGATATGGCTGTACAGATAGGTATACCGGAGCTTGCCACCAAAGCGGAACGCATAGGGAAAAGCATCAACATGACCAGCATGACCACAATGATGGAGGTGACAAGGTCGCGAAGGAAGGACCATACGGAATCTCCCACAACCTTCGGCTGGTTGGTAATCTTGGTCATGGTTACACTGGCAGGCAGTTCTTTTTCAAATTCATCCAACAATTGGTCCACTTCTGCGCCAAACTCTACAATGTTGTTGCCTGGCCTCATTTCCATGGATACAAGAATGGCTGATGTACCGTCTTTTTCTATATAGGAAGACGGTTCAACATAACGCCTTTCAATGCGTGCTATGTCACGCAAGCGGACAACATTGCCGGAGGCGTCGGAATAGATAATCTGTTCTGCAATCTCTTTCTCAGAAGAGTAGGGAGCGGTAACATGGATTGGAAACTTGGCGTCATTGGAACTTATCTGGCCAGTAGGCAATGTGAATCCCTGAGTCTGCAAATAAGCCATTAACATCTGGGAGCTGATAGCATAGCTGGCCAATTTTTCCCTGTCAATGATAACACTGATTTCTTCTTTTTGATTACCGAGTAAACTAAGTTTTCCCATGGAGGGAATGGTGCGCAGCTTGTCACATATGGTGTTGGCATAGGTTTCCATCTCTCGCATGCTCTTGTCCTTGCTTTCAATGGTAAGCAATACAGAAGAAGTATTGCCAAAATCATCTATGACAACAACGGCCAACACGCCTGAAGGAAGCTGCATTTTAAAGTCCTTCAAGCCATGCCGTATGCGGTTCCATACACCATTTTTATCGACAATACTTTTATCCAGTTCGACAAATACATATACCATTCCGTCTTCCGAATAGGAGTAGGTTTTTTGTTTGTCAATTTCAGAATAAGTAAATAGATAATTTTCAAGTGGTTTGGTCAGTTGTTGTTCCACCTCCTCACTGGTGGCACCCGGATAAACCCCAACGACGACACCCTGACGAATGGTAAATTGGGGAAATTCGTCCTTGTTCATTTTTATAAGACCGAATATTCCATACAAGACCAGCATAGTCATAATCAGATAGACTATGTTGTGATATTGTATAACCCCTTTGATGAATTTCGATTCCTTTTTCATGATACAGCCTCTATTTTACATCCGTCGCTTAATTTCAAATATCCTTCGATGATGATTTGTTGGCCTATATGCAGTCCTTCCTTGATGATAACGTTGTCGCCAACATAATTTCCTACCTCAACGTCTTGTCGTTTGGCAGTTCCATTATCGTTGACCCAAACATAATATCCTTCACTGCCTGTCTGAATAATGTTGGCTGGAATATTCAGCGTGTGTTCCTCAGACGATGGACCGTACAATACTTTTGAAACCATGCCCGGCAACAGGGAATAATCCTTGTTGGCTAAGGTTGCCTTGACCATATAGCTGTGCGACAGTGTGTTGGCTGTTACACCTTTTTCTGTAATGTGACAATTGAAGTGCTTGTAGTCCAAGGCGGCTACAACAATACTCAGTTCATCGCCCAATTGTACGGATGATATTTCATTTTCCGGTACGCTAAACTTTACGATAACGGTGTCAATGTTGAGAAAGGTCATGACAGGTTGCATGGGAAGGGCATTCGAACCTTCTTCCAGCAGATAACTGCCAACCATTCCGTTAAAAGGGGCATAAATATTACAGTCGTTCAATGTTTTTTTGGCAATCTGCTCCATGGCGCGTGCCTGCTCCACTTTACTTTGGATTTCAATCCATTTCACTTCCGGCAGGCTGCCTTGTTCATATACTTTTTTAGCCCGTTTATATCCGTCTTCTGCTTGTTCCAGTGTGGAACGGGCGGCATTGTATGAACTTTGTGCTGTTTGCGGATCGAGTTTGCCAAGCAATTGACCTTTTCTGGCTTTTTGTCCTTCGCTCAAGGGTAGGGAAGTAATGAGACCTCCGTTGCTGAAACTTAATGATACGGTGGTTTGTGCTTCAATGGTTCCCACATAATTGCGATGAGGACTACCAATGTAACTGCTGTCGAGCGTAAGTGTACGTACCCTGACACTGGTCTCGGAAATGTTTTCTTCTTGCACTTTCCCGGTGCTGCAAGACCCTAGTAGCAACAAGGCCGGGAGAAGAATATAATAGGATTTCATATGGTTAATTCCGTTGAGCTATAGTTAATATGTTATTTCCTTCCACGATGGCCGTGTCAGAAAAGTCCGGATGAATGATACCAGTGTATGTTTCTTGTATGACAATGGTGTTCTTGTCGTAGATGGTAGCTGTGCCACTGGCATATACATCATATTTGTTGTTGATGCTGCTTAGTCCGTTGATTTGTACGTGCTTTACATATTGGGGAATCACATAGCCTCCTTCATGCGCTATACACTTGACGGTATATACTTTGCCTTCCCATTCATTCATGACTATCATGATGCTGTCATCGGAATGTAGGTTAATGATATTCATTTGTCCATATGTTTCATTCAGTTGATGAGTGGTTGTATCTGTTGCTGTTTGTACGGAAACACTTCCTGAGGTTTTGTATGAATAATCGCCAACCAGCGGATCAACAGCCTTGTTACAACTGCTCAACATGAGAATAATGGCTAAAAATGCCACACAAGAAATGGTCTTTTTCATATTAAATTCTGTTTAATTATTTATCATAGAAGGTGTAGCGGAAACAAATCCTTGCGTTACCCGCTTAACAAGTATTTTAAAAGTAGGAGAATAGCTGTCATATTTGTTTTGTACAAAAAATTGTATCTCCAGCCCTTTTACCAGCATCTTGATGAGGTCGGCCATAATTTCCGGCTGTATGTCTTGAAGTTGCATGGTTTTTATGCCTTCTTCAGTAAGCCGCATCATAATGTCATGTTCCCATTGCTCAAAATCTTTTCGCAGTTGCATTACAGAGGGCAGAGTGGAACCGTTGACCGATAGGTCTTGCATGAGCGTGATGTGATAGGCATAGGCATCATGCAAACATTCCATACGTCGGATAATGTATTGTTCAAATCTGTTTTCAATGGAAAAAGATGGATTCTTGATGACATCGATAAGAATATGCTTCAAATGATCCAATTCTTCTTCCAATGCCGATTTAAACACCTCTTCCTTGCCTTTGAAATGATAATAGACCGATCCCTTGGCTTTGTGTGCAGCCTTGGCTATTTGGTCTATGGAAGTCTTTTCATAGCCATATTGCCTGAATAGATTCCGGGCTGTTTCAATGATGACTTTTCTTGTTTGAAGTTCTTTTTCGCTCATAATTGGTTCATTTTGTACCAAAATCGTTTTTCGGTATAAAAGTAACGCATCTAGTGGGAATTTGGTTTGCAGGTTATGTTTTTTTAATACAAATCGTCCATGTGGGGCTGGAAATACGATATTGGGAATCATTTTGGGCAGGTTTGTTCTCTGCAGGAAGAAGTACTGTGGGCAAATAAGGAGAGTTATAATGCATAAAAGCGCAAGCACTATGCAAATGCAGCAAGCTGCTGTCAATTAGCAACTTGCTGCGGTGCTTATTAGGTGTTGTCTTTATTAGTCTATATCAACGTCTTCAATAATGTTGCGTTTAATGTATGTGTGCATATTGCGCAACTGAAATGAGAATGCCAGCATAATGATACCTGCCAATACGAATCCTATTGATACCAATGCTGTGATGAAAGGAATACCCACCTTAAACGGTTGTATGATAATGGTAATGGACAATAAGAGCAATACGATTCCACAGAAAATGGTCCATTTGCTTCCTTTCAATAGGAAAAGATTCAAATCAGATCCCAGACTGATGATGATAAAACTACGTGTCATGAGCCATAGGCCGATAAGTATGGGCAACAGAGTGGCACTGATTCCAATATGACTGCATAACAATATACCTAACAATATGTCAATAATGCCTCCAATGATATTCCACGAACGTGTGGCAAACCAGTTGCGGGAAGTAATGGCTATTGTCAGTTCTGAAATGCCCGACAATAAAATACCGATGCCCATAATGATGCTTAATATCAGAAAACTTTCCAATGGATAGAATAGAACAGTGATACCGGTAGCGATGATGGCTACGGCGGCTATGGTCAATATCCACCAATGCTTAACCACTTGTTGAGCCTTTTCAATTTTTGAAAACAAATTACCTTGAATCATAGTTGTATGAATTTATAAATCTTTTTATATAACAATTGAGTGCGTGCTTTTGTTTGCAAAATACGTGTGTACTTTAATTTTTATGGATTGTAATAAAAAGGGTTGGGCATTTTTGTTTATGAAGTGTTTTTGCGGTATCTTTGCAGAGTGATATGAAGGTAGATACACAATTTCTGAGTTCCTGGATAAAGCGCTCATACAGAGTGATATTTGAAGCAAAAAGAGCATGGGATGTCATCAACAGAGAGACACCCAGTGAATTGTTTTTGTTTCAAAACTACGCTCTCCCATGGTTAATATGTTGTGTACTTGTCAAATCCCTGTTTGCTGTCATATATGCATCTGAGCCGACATTCACCCTGTTTTTCCTTATTTTTGTAACATCTTCCGTATCCTATTTTGGCGGATATTTTATGAGCTGTTATTTTTCAGCGGTGATTGTCAGGCGCTATTTCAAACCGAATGCATACAGGGAAGATATTTACAAGCTTGTCACATATTGTTTGACAGTAGTCTGGGCACTGGATACAGTGATAGCCATTATTCCTGAGGTGAGAATATTGAGTATCCTGAAACTATATATGGTGTATCTGTTGTGGGACGGAGGACAAAAAATAGTAGGCATTTCTGAACAAGACATGACTACGCTTGTTATTATACTGACGCTTGTTTTACTGTTTTCAGTGCCGGTTATTAATTTTTTTATGGGCATGTTGTTGCCTAATGCAGATTTATAAAAAATGATACATACCTCGAACGTAAATATCAAAAACAAACGAGCCACGTTTGATTATGAGATTAGTGACCGGTATATTGCCGGTTTGCAATTATATGGCACTGAAATCAAGTCTATCCGTGCTGGAAAGGCCAGTTTGGTGGATACCTATTGCTTGTTTGAACACGGTGAATTGTGGGTAAGGAACATGCATATTGCCACTTACTTTTTCGGAACATACAACAATCACGATGTGAAGCGTGACCGCAAACTGTTGCTCAACAAGCGCGAGTTGGATAAATTGGAAAAAGCCACTAAAGAAACCGGTTATACCATTGTGCCGTTGCGACTCTTTATCAATGAAAAAGGATTGGCAAAACTGGAAATCGGTGTTGCTCGTGGTAAGAAGAATTATGACAAACGCCAGTCTTTGCGTGAAAAAGACGACAAGCGCGATATGGACCGCGCCATGAAATATTGAAAGATAAATATTTGTATATAGAAGCACCCCTACGTGCGTAACCATCAAAAAGGTAAACTCTTGGTAGGGAAAGAGGTTTTTTAAGATATGAAAAAGAAAGCATTACTGATGATTCTGGATGGTTGGGGAATCGGTAAACACAACCATGCTGATGTTATTTTTTGTACGCCAACTCCATATTGGGACAGTTTGTTGGCCACATATCCGCATTCACAGTTGCAGGCCTCGGGTGAAAATGTAGGCTTGCCAGACGGGCAGATGGGCAATTCGGAAGTTGGTCACTTGAATATCGGTGCCGGACGTGTGGTCTATCAGGACTTGGTAAAGATTAACCGTGCTTGCGCAGATAACAGTATTTTGGAAAACAAAGAGATAAAGCGTGCATTTGGATATGCTAAAGAACATGGAGTGAAGATTCACTTTATGGGATTGGTTTCTGACGGTGGTGTTCATAGTTCAATCAACCATTTGTTTAAATTGTGCGATATTGCCAAGGAATATGGTTTGGACAAAGCATATATTCACTGCTTTATGGATGGTCGTGACACTGACCCGAAGAGCGGTAAAGGTTTCATTGAAGCTTTGCAGAACCATTGTGCAGCATCAGCAGGAAAGATTGCTTCTATTGTAGGCCGTTATTATGCAATGGACCGTGACAAACGCTGGGAACGTGTGAAAGAGGCTTATGACTTGTTAGTGAATGGAGTAGGTACTCCTGCTACTGATTTGGTGGCTGCTATGCAGGCTTCTTATGACAATGGTGTAACTGACGAGTTTATCAAACCAATAGTTGCTGTTGACGCTAATGGCAATCCACTGGCAAAAATTGAAGCGAATGATGTAGTAATTTTCTTCAATTACCGCAATGACCGTGCTAAGGAAATGACTATGGTATTGACACAGCAGGATATGCCGGAAGCAGGTATGCACACTATTCCTTTGCAATATTTCTGCATGACTCCGTATGATGCATCTTTCAAGGGTGTACACATCTTGTTTGACAAGGAAAATGTGGAAAACACTCTGGGTGAGTACATTGCTTCACAAGGTCTGCGCCAATTGCACATTGCTGAAACGGAAAAATATGCACACGTAACCTTCTTCTTCAATGGTGGACGTGAAGCACCTTATGAGAATGAAGACCGTATATTGGTTCCTTCTCCCAAGGTAGCTACTTATGACCTCAAACCGGAAATGAGTGCTTATGAAGTGAAAGATAAATTGGTGGCCGCCATAGGTGAAAATAAATATGATTTCATTGTGGTAAACTATGCCAACGGTGATATGGTTGGGCATACGGGTGTTTATGCAGCTATAGAGAAAGCTGTTATGACCATAGATGCATGCGTGAAAGATACGGTTGAAGCTGCTAAGGCAAACGGTTATGAGGTAATTATTATTGCCGATCACGGGAATGCCGACAATGCGGAAAATGCTGACGGAACACCAAACACTGCTCACTCTTTGAATCCTGTTCCATTTGTATATGTAACCGAAAACAAGACGGCGCAAGTGGAAGACGGTATCTTGGCAGATGTAGCTCCAAGTATTTGCCACATCATGGGATTGAAGCAACCGGCTGAAATGACGGGAAAATGTCTGATTAAGGATTAAAAAAATTCCGATAGATGAAGACCACCGTGGGATAACTGCGGTGGTTTTTTTATTATGGATTTTGTCTGTAATTTTGTGGCATGATAAAGGAAGACTATCTCATAAGGTTTATTACCATTATTGGAAGGTCGATTGCAGCCATGCTTGACAAGCGTAAGCAACAGCAACCGGAAGAAAGTTTGGTGCTTGCCAGAGCCTTGTTTAAGGAAATAACGGGCGGAAACATTGACGAAGTGCCATTCCAATTGGATGAGCAACAGGTTTCGCGATGGTCGGCACAGATAACGGAGAGGATGGGGGATGCTGCCTATGAAACGGCTATGGCCTATAAGGACTGTGGCGACAAGGCTAGAGCCGAAAATTTTATGGATATTGCTTTGAGTCTCTATGCAGCTTCTGAATACAAAGACAAAACCTTTAGCATTGAGCGTGAACAGAAAAAGGAAATGGTAAATAAAGATAAATCAATACTTTCAAAATAAGAGCATTATGTATTATTCAAACGAAAAGCCCAAAAGATATTCAATCAACAACGATAGGGTGCGCAAGGATTATTCACAATATACACGCCAACGCCCGGAAAAGGAAATGATTTTTGGCATCCGTGCCGTATTGGAAGCTATCCAGGCAGGTAAAGATATTGAAAAGATTCTTATCCGTAGGGATTTGGGAGGTGATTTGGCACGTGAACTGTTTGAGGTAATCAAGGGAACAAGCATACCGGTGCAGCGTGTGCCCATGGAGAAACTGAACCGTACAACCCAGAAAAATCATCAGGGTGTCTTGGCATTTATATCGCCTATCACGTTTCAGCATGTATCTGACATTATACCCACCATTTATGAGGAAGGACGTACCCCATTGCTAGTCATATTGGATGGGGTGACCGATGTCAGAAACTTGGGTGCCATTGCCAGAACATGTGAATGTGCAGGTGTGGATGCGCTTATTATTCCCAACAAGGGTGGGGCGGCCATCAATGCAGATGCCATTAAGACGTCAGCAGGCGCATTACATCGTTTGCCGGTTTGCCGTGAAGACAATCTACAGGAAACCTTACGCTTTTTACAGGCATCGGGTATTAGTGTGGTGGCTGCAACGGAAAAAACAGATAGCCAATATACGGATGTGCCTATGGTACATCCTACAGCCATATTGATGGGTGCTGAAGATGTGGGCATATCTGAAGAATTGTTGGAAATGTGTGACCAGCGTGCGGCTATTCCTATTTTGGGAAAGATTGAATCACTGAATGTTTCGGTGGCTGCCGGTATTCTGATTTATGAAGCAGTAAGGCAACGGAGAGGGTAATACTTCATGCCCCTATAAGTGATAGACAGCGAAGCGGGTAGTTTAGTGGAGTTTATAGGTATAAAACAGTCATCCAGCTAATGGAATATCAAAAACGACAGACCAGAAATGGCCTGTCGTTTTTGATATGAGCAAATGCAATTAAAACATTATTTTTTGTGTACCAGTTACGGTTTCTAAGATATAGACGCCACGCATTGGTAGGCTTATTTCTGTGTCATTTCCGCTGTACACCATCCTACCTTGTATGTCGTAGATAGTGATTGTCAAGGCATTCGGATTACATAGTTTATCTTTCATCTGATAGATATGTTGTTCTGAAGTAGTTTGCGTGATATTTGTACTCTCTGATAAAGCTCTGAAATTGCTAAATTCTTCCCAATAAGGGGCGGTTCTATATAGCTCTATGGATGCTTCCGGCACATAGAGAGGAATGGTTTTGTCAACATATCCAAAAGTGCCGCTTTTTATTGTAGGGGGATTTGTCGGATGTGCAGTTATGGATGTGAGTGAGGTACAGCCATAGAATGCATCGTATCCAATATTTTTGATAGAATCGGGAAAAACAATAGTGTTTAATCCCGTGCAATTCTCGAACAGACTTTCACTGATATTTGTCATATTATCAGGTAAGTCAATGGATGTTAGAGATGTACATTCAGCAAAAGTAAATTTTCCTATTTTAGTCAGTTCATCTGGTAAAGTTACAGAACTTAGCATGGAACAACCTTCAAATACTCGATCGCCAATTTGTGTTACACTGGCTGGTATACTGATACTGAATAATTGGTTACAGTAAGCGAAAACCCTATTCTCAATTAATTGAATACCATTACCTAAATTGACTGACACAAGTGAAGAACAATCGCTGAAAGCATAGGAACTTATGCTTTCAACTGCATCTGGTAGAGTAATGGATGTAAGGCCTGTGCAATATTGAAATGCACCATAATGTATTTCTTTAAGGCTGTCAGGCAACGTGATGGATGTGATTGATGGGCATCTGTTAAATGTGCCCTCTGATATAATCCTAAGATTATTGGGCAAAGTAACGGAACTGAGTATCTCACATTCGCTGAATGCATAGGTTCCAATGCTGGCTGACGTATTTTGTAGATCTACAGTTTCCAGTGCAGTGCAATTTTGAAAGGCTTTGTCTCCAATGCTAATCAAGCTTTCCGGGAAATTTATAGTAGTCAGAGCTGTACAGTTGGTAAAGGCAAAGTTGCCAATTTCTTTTAGACTATTTCCAATATTGACAGATACCAATGAAGAGCATCCGTAAAATGCATGTGAACCGATAGTCTCTATTGTATTGGGAATGATGATATTGGTGAGTGTAGTGCAACCCCAAAATGCACCATATGCTATGCTGGTAATATTTTCAGATAAAATAATGTTGCTTAGCATAGAACATCCATAAAAAGCATTTTCTGCAATGGAAGTGACAGTGGGCGGAATGTTTAACGAAGTGATTTCTGAACAGTAGTTGAATGCCTCTTCTCCAATTTCCGTTACATTGTATGTTATGTTGTTGTAGGATACTGTCTGAGGAATGTTAACTGTGCCAACCAATGATATATAGGCAGCATTTCCTGCCGTTGCATTTTGTTCATAAGTCACTTCCACTTCATTTTCTGAAATGATATTGTAACAAAGGTCACCAGACTTAAAATCATACGCCCATGTTCCAACTATAGTAAACATAGTTAGCGATAAAATAAAAATTTTTCTTTTCATAGGATTAAATTTAATGTTTCTGTTTTAGGGTCAAAGATAATGATTGTTTATTGAAAATGCAAATTATTTAAGTTGCATTGGTAAAGCTTTTTCGTTGCTCGGAACTATATTCAATAGATGTACATCTTTATTTTTACAGCTCCACATAATCAGGAAGTTTCGACAAGAACTTATATCGTTGTGCGGTAGTGTCAATGCGGCAGGCATAATGCTCCATTCCATTGGTCAGGAAGAAGGTGCCGACTCCCATCTGGCGGCAGTAAACAGCTACTTGGTCAAAGACTTTTTGGTCGAGCGGAATATGGGGTGCCTTGCATTCTATAATGGCTACAGGAATACCTTGCTGGTTGAAAATGACTGCGTCCGCCCGTTTTTTCATGCCGTTGAGCATAACGGTATGTTCTGTCGCCATTCTGCCGTCGGGATAGTGCATGTGGGTTACCAGAAAATGCATGAAATGCTGACGAACCCATTCTTCAGGAGTAAGTGCCACGAAACGGTTGCGCCAATTGTCAAAAATAAACGGTTTTCCATCGTTTATTTTTGTTTTCGCTTGGTAATGTGGTAGATTGAGTTCTGACATATTTGCTGGTATCTGTTCTTGCATTTGTTTTTGGGTAAAAATATACCAACCGCAAAGGTACAGAAATAGTTTAAAATGACGGGAAACTTTTGCGTTAGAAATAGCAATTTGTTCCCAAAGAATCTGGTAAGGAAGGGTAGTGTATGCCATGTGCGGATTTAGGGATAAGAAGATGCATGGGAAATTGTAAGAAAGCGTGGAAGTCATGACTGAAATTTGTGCAAATGTTGTATATTTGCATCCGAAGATGACCTTATAGCCTACTATATTAAAATTTTGCAAGCTGAGGATTGGGGGCTATAGTAAACAATTATTTTATGAAGACGAAAGAAGAAATTGTGGCTAACTGGTTGCCCCGTTATACAAAACGGCCATTGGAAGACTTTACGGATTATATCCTGCTGACCAACTTCAACAATTATGTAGAGATGTTTGCCAAATGGCATAACGTTCCTGTATTGGGACGTGATGGAAATATGATTAATGCGTCGGCCAATGGCATTACCATCATCAATTTTGGTATGGGCAGTCCGAATGCAGCCATTATTATGGATATTTTGTCGGCTATTCATCCAAAGGCAGCGTTGTTTTTGGGTAAATGTGGTGGATTGCGTGACAAAAATCATGTAGGTGACTATATTTTGCCGAGTGCAGCTATCAGAGGTGAAGGAACATCCAATGACTATTTTCCACCGGAAATACCGGCACTACCGGCATTCAACCTGCAACGGGCTGTTTCTTCCAATATACGTGACTTCGGCCATGACTATTGGACAGGAACTGTATATACCACCAACCGCCGTGTGTGGGAACATGATGAACAGTTCCGGGAATACTTGCGTATGACACGTGCTTTGGCTGTGGATATGGAAACTGCTACACTGTTTTCTGTTGGTTTTCACAACAGTATTCCAACAGGTGCTCTGTTGCTTATATCCGATATGCCACTTCAGCCAGATGGTATCAAGACGTCAGAAAGTGACAAGAAGGTGACGGCCAACTATGTGGAAGAGCATTTGAAAATAGGAATCAAATCGTTGACATCCTTACAGCATAATAGCCGTACCATCAAGCATTTGCGATTTGAATAAAAGTGATGACGCCCGCTCAAATATTGTCAGACCTGAAGAATGGAAAATATGCGCCCATCTATTTGCTGATGGGGGAAGAACCCTATTATATAGACTTGATATCTGATTATATTGAAGAGCATGCTTTGGATGCCGCTTCGCGTGATTTTGACCAGACTGTTGTGTATGGGAAGGATACAACGATGCGCGAAGTGATACAAACGGCACGCCGTTTCCCTATGTTCGGAACGCGCCAGGTGGTAATAGTGAAAGAAGCGCAGCATTTGGGCTCGTTTGACGACTTGAACTATTATTTGCAACAGCCGCAAAAGTCGACAGTGCTGGTATTTTGTTATAAATACGGCAGTCTTGATAAACGCTTGAAATTATTGAAGGAGATTGAAAAGACTGGCGTGTTGATGGAGTCAGCCAAAATACGTGATTATCAGGTGGTCGGCTGGATTACAGATTATGTACGGCAGCATAAATTGAATATCGACAGCAAGGCTGTGGCTTTGCTGGCTGAATTTCTGGGTACGGATTTGAGCAAGATAATCAATGAATTGAACAAGCTGATAATTGGGTGTGGTGGAAAGACCATCACGGCAGATTTGGTGGAAAGCAATGTGGGAATCAGCAAGGATTACAATGTTTTTGAATTGCAGAAAGCATTGATTAAGCGTGATGTGTTGAAGGCCAACCGTATTATTCGTTATTTTGCTGCTAATCCCAAAAACAATCCACTGGTTATGGTGTTGGCTCAATTGTTCAAGTTTTTCTCCAATCTGATGATTTATCACTATTTAAGTGACAAACAGGATAATTCAGTGGCAGTAGCCTTGAAAATCAGTCCGTTTTTTGTGCGTGACTACAAGGAGGCTGCCCAATTGTTCAATGCCAGAAGAACCATGAATGCCATCTCTTATATACGTGAAGCTGCTGCCCGGCAAAATGGGGTAGATGTTTATCAGATGGCTGACGAAGATATATTGAAAGAATTGATATTTAAGATATTACATTAGAACCAAGAATAAACACACCAAAATTAACAACTTAAAGAACATCAAAATGAAAGACTTATTGCCATTGCGTCACATTGGTATTTCTTCCAACGAGGAAAAGGAAATGCTGGAAACGTTGGGTGTTAAGACACTTGACGAGTTGATTGAACAGACGGTACCGGCTGACATCAGGTTGAAAGAACCTTTGAAACTGAATGAGCCTTTGACAGAACGCGCTTATTTGGAACATATTGCTGAATTGGCACAGAAAAACAAGGTATTTACCAGTTATATTGGCCAGGGTTGGTACGATACGGTAACGCCTGCTGTTATTCAGCGTAATGTGTTGGAAAATCCTGTATGGTACACTTCCTATACTCCTTATCAGGCAGAAATTTCTCAAGGCCGTTTGGAAGCTTTGCTCAATTTCCAGACTGCTGTATCTGATTTTGCCGGTCTTCCATTGGCCAACTGCTCTTTGTTGGACGAAGCGACAGCTGCTGCAGAAGCAGCAACCATGATGCACAATCTGAGAAGCCGCGACCAGGTTAAAGCAGGTGTCAATCGTTTGTTTGTTGATGAAAACGTCTTTCCACAAACGCTTGCAGTTTTGCGTACCCGCACCGAAGGGCAAGGCATTGAAATTGATTTAGGAAATTATGCTGATTTTGAGTTGACCGACAAACATTTCGGTGTATTGCTGCAATTGCCAAATTCCAATGGTTTGGTGGAAGATTATGCTGATTTTGCAGCGAAGGCACATGAAAGAGGATGCAAGGTGGCCGTCGCAGCCGATTTGATGAGTTTGGCATTACTGAAAGCACCGGGAACATGGGGTGCCGATATTTGCTTCGGTAGCACGCAACGCTGGGGTATTCCTATGGGATTCGGTGGTCCGTATGCCGGTTATTTTGTAACCCGTGACGAATATAAACGTGAAATTCCAGGCCGTATCATTGGCATCAGTAAAGACGCATACGGACGTCCAGCATTCCGCTTGGCTTTACAAACCCGCGAACAACACATCAAGCGTGAAAAGGCAACTTCCAATATCTGTACGGCTGAGGCACTGATGGCTATCATGGCTGGATTCTATGCGGCATATCATGGAGCAGAAGGCATACGTGCTATTGCAGAACGCATTCACAGCATTGCTACGTATGTGAATGAACTGTTGCCAGTTTATGGCTATTCACAGGAAAATGCATTGTTCTTCGATACATTAAAAATTACTTTGCCTGAAAGTGTAAGTATTGAACGTATCAAGCAACTTTCTGAAGAATATGAAGTGAACTTCCACTATTTCGCTGATGGTACTATCGGCATCAGCATTGACGAAACAACCGATATGGACGATGTGAATGTCTTGATTGACATTCTGGCACAGGCTGCAGGCAACAGTCCAGTATATGTGGAAGACGAAGCCCAATTGGAAGGTTTGTCCACGCTGCCGGAAGAAATGATTCGTGAGGTGGATTATCTGCAAAACGATGTGTTCAAGTTGTATCATACGGAAACCGATATGATGCGCTACATAAAACGTCTGGAACGCAAGGACATTTCATTGGCACACAGCATGATTCCACTGGGGTCATGTACGATGAAACTTAATGCAGCCGCAGAGATGCTTCCTATCAGCTGGATGCAGTTAGGGGCTATTCACCCAATGGCTCCTGCCAACCAGGTGGAAGGTTACATTGAAATGCTGGAAGGGTTGAAGAGCGACTTGACAACCATTACGGGTTTTGCCGGATGCAGTTTGCAGCCAACCTCTGGCGCTGCCGGTGAATATGCTGGCTTGGTAGTGATTCGTGCTTATTTGAAGAGCAAAGGTGAAGGCCATAGAAATGTTGTATTGATTCCTGCTTCTGCACACGGAACCAATCCGGCAAGTGCTGTACAAGCTGGATTTACTCCAGTAGTCGTTAAATGCGACGAGCGCGGAAATACCGATTTGGCAGACTGGGATGCAAAGGCACAACAATATGCCGCTAATTTGGCTGGTTGTATGATTACCTATCCTTCTACTCATGGTATTTTTGAAAAAGGCGTTATGCACATGTGTGCTACTATACATCAATATGGCGGACAAGTGTATATGGATGGTGCCAATATGAATGCTCAGGTTGGTTTGACCAATCCGCATGTAATTGGAGCGGACGTATGTCACTTGAACCTGCACAAGACATTTGCCAGTCCTCACGGTGGTGGCGGACCAGGTGTAGGTGCAATTTGCGTAGCAGAACATTTGCTGTCATGTTTGCCATCAGCTGAAGAACAACGCGTTTCTTCTGCCTTGTATGGAAATGCTGGTATTTCTTGTATTAGCTATGGATATATCCGAATGATGGGTGCCGAAGGACTTACACGAGCAACTAAAATAGCCATTCTCAACGCCAATTATCTGGCAGCTAAGGTAGGTCCCGCTTATGGTGTTGTATATACAGGCGAACAAGGACGTGTTGGTCATGAACTGATTTTGGATTGCCGCAACTTCAAGGAGGCTGAAGTAAACGAAAGTGATATAGCTAAACGTTTGATGGACTTCGGTTACCATGCACCTACCTTGTCATTCCCTGTACATGGCACGTTGATGATTGAGCCCACAGAAAGTGAAAGCAAGGCTGAACTTGACCGCTTTGCAGAAGCTTTGATGACTATCATTGAAGAAATCAAGGAAATTGTGGACGGAAAAGCAGACAAATTAGACAATGTATTGCGCAATTCTCCACACCCTGAATACGAAATCGTAGCGGACGAATGGAATCACGCATATCCACGTTCAAAGGCCGCTTATCCAACAGAATGGGTGGCTGCCAACAAATTCTGGATTCCTGTGGCACGTGTTGACAACGGCTGGGGCGACAGAAATCTCGTGGCTCGCTGGTAGAAGCATAAGATAAACAAGAAAAGGTGCCTTAAGGCCTCATTGTCTTAAGGTCCCTTTTTGTGGTGAATAGGGTTGTGAGCAAGTTTTGAGTCGAGTTGATATATATTGAAAAATAGTTCGTATATTTGCATCAATAAGAGAGTGTTGAAAGTACTGGGTTGGATTGCACATCCTTCTCAAAAGGCTTCTCTCACTCTCTTAGTTTTTTCAAGTTGTTCCCTTCTGTCTGTTAGTTCACGAATAATTTCATAGGATATTTCTCCATGCATATCAATTTTGCATAGTGGTATTTGAGTACTATGGATTTTTCTTTTTGATGATTCTTTTTTGTTTCCATAACATATCATCCGCTTTTATACCGGCTCTGATGCATATCTGAAGGAAGCTGCTGCCCGTTTTCAATAAATCAATCACTTTCATTGCAATACTGTTTTTTGTGTATTTTATCCATATCAATGTGGGTTCCGGTCAAACGCCTTATCTTTGCAGGCAAAAAACGGATATGGATGGTTTTGACAGCAAAAGACTCGATGATGTTTTGGGAATGTTCAGCGGTGTGAATGGCGGCAGGATTCCTGCTGGCTTGTTACTGAACCACGAAGAAACCCCTGAAGATTGGAGCAGAGCCATTGAATTTCTTACGGAGGAAGGCTACCTTAAATAATTGGATGACTATTTTGAGATAACCTATCGTGGTAAGGCCATGCTGCGTGATGGCGGCTTTTTCCGCAAGGACAGACGCGAGCGTGCTTTGTTTTATTGTACCATCGTAGTTGCTGTTTGCAGCCTGCTCGGACTGGTTGTCTCGCTGATAACATTCGTTTGCCAGATAAACGGATAAAACATATCCGGCATACTCCTTTTCTTTTTGCTGGTCCTTTTTTCGTCTCATAATTATTGCGTATTGGAAAATAGTTCGTATATTTGCGGTGTAAGGGATGGGTTAACCTTAAGAGACCCGCTCTTGCTCCAGCCAGGCTTTTTAGTCTGGCTTTTTTATTTGTACTATCTTGCCATCTTGAATGCAATATATCAAATCAAATTTTAAGTATTGAGTTGTTCCTTTTAATCCATTGAACTTCGCTATTGCATCATTGAATGCATTTGTGGAAAAAGTGCCGTTAGGAAAGAAAATCACAGCGATTTTTGTTTCTTTTTTTGAAGCACAATGTTTTAAAGCGTTTCGGATATTGTTGGACGTTCCTGTTTCAGCTCCAGCTATTTCAAAGGGCTTTCCATCAAAAAGACCTTCACAGCTTTTCTGTCTGTAAACATTTTGTATTTCTTCTTCCAGTATCACAGAGTGCCCCGACTTATATCCTACATCTTGAACTGCCTTTTCATACCAGCCTTTTTGGCGGTCTAAATTGTGTTTTATGTGTGTTGCTTTCAACCCTCCGTTATTTTTGTTGAAATGAACGTCCGTATAATTGGGATCATTAATGAGCTGATTGTATATCTTCCCGTTCTGTTCTATACGTTGTTTCAACTTTGTCTTCATTTCCCGAATAACCTTGCACGCCTCACACAATTCATTGTCGGGTATGAAAGTCTTTGCCAGCTTCAGGTTGCCTTTGGCAATGTCGCAGTCACGGCAGCGGCGTATGGTATAGGGATTGTAGTCAGGAACTGATTTCCCCTGTTTACCGGGATTGAAGCGGAACATGCCTTTTCTGTCGTCCTGCAGTGCCAGTTCGCCCAGTTTCATGGCCTCGTCGTGCGGCGTTTCCGGATATTTCCCTTTCATCACCTGTACCACAGTACAGCGGCAGTTCCAGCCATTGGGCGGATAGTATTCGTCCCAAAACGGGTCGGAGGGCGGCAGCGTGACATTGTGGAGGGCGGCATGTGTGGGGCGCACCTTGCCGTCGCCCACAGTGCGGTATTGCAGGTTGTAGCGGTCGCCGTCTTCCATGAACTGTTCCCATTTGCCTGCCATGCTTGCCGATGCGTGCACGAAATTGTATTCCGCACGCAAGTAGTGGCTGTTGTAGGTTTCGTCCACCTTTCTGACATCGTTCAAAAAGCGTTCGAACGTCTTTCTAACGCCATTTTCATCCAGGAGTGAAGGAAAGGCCTCGCGCAGTTCATGGAAGGTCTTCATACCCGAGAACACATAGTTGGATTCCTGTAGCCGCCTGCGCTCTACAACTTTTTCTGATACAATTACGTTCAAGAATATAAGCGAATAGTGTGTATTTGCTTTTTTTTCGTATCTTTGCACCCCGAATAACGGTTCACTGTGGTGATTGCCTAAGCGTAGACATGGGGTGAACCGGAATATAAGCTAACTTTGGGTGGTTTGTTTTTATATGGTAATGTGAGGAAATTATCAAGGATAAGACAAACGACCTTACATTAAAATACTATATAATTACATGACATTTGAAGAATTAGGACTCAAGGCAGAGATTCTGCAAGGAGTAGAAGCATTGGGCTTCGTCAATCCGACTCCAGTTCAGGAGCGAACCATTCCGTTTATGCTGAATGAAACAAAAGATTTGGTGGCATTGGCACAAACCGGAACCGGCAAAACAGCCGCATTTGGACTTCCCATTTTACACTTATTGGATGCAACAAAAGCAAAAACACAGGCATTGGTATTGTCACCAACGCGCGAATTGTGTATCCAGATTTCCAAAGACTTGAAAAATTATGCCGCCTTCATGCCCGACATGCACATTGTGCCGGTCTATGGTGGTGAAGATATCCGGGTGCAATTGCGGCAGTTGGATCGTACGCCACAAATCATTGTAGCTACACCTGGACGCTTGATTGACTTGTTGGAAAGAGGCAAAGTCAAATTGGAAGATGTGGCCTATCTGGTTTTGGACGAAGCGGATGAAATGCTCAATATGGGATTTAAGGATGACATTGAAACTATCTTGAAAACCATTCCGGAAACTCGTCGTACTATGCTTTTTTCGGCAACCATGCCCAAGGAAATTGAGCAGATTGCCAAAACCTATATGACCGATAACGAAGAGATAACCATTGGTGAACGGAATACGGGAACACAAAATGTAGAGCATATTTACTATGTGTGTCAAGCCAAGCAACGTTATTTGGTCTTGAAGCGTATAGTGGATATGAATCCTGATATTTATGCCATTGTATTCTGCCGTACACGTCAGGAAACAAAAGAGGTAGCCGAGAAGCTGATTAATGATGGATATAATGCAGATGCCTTGCATGGTGATTTGAGTCAGGCTATGCGTGACACGGTGATGCAGAAATTCCGTGTTCGCAATTTGCAGATTCTGGTGGCAACCGATGTGGCTGCCCGTGGCTTGGATGTGAATGATTTGACCCATGTCATCAACTATAACCTGCCGGATGATGTTGAGGTATATACTCACCGAAGCGGACGTACAGGACGTGCCAACAAGAAAGGTGTATCCGTTTCAATTATCCACCAAAAGGAAAAATTCAAAATCAAGGCTATTGAACGGATGTTGAAGCGTACGTTTGAAAAGCAACGTATTCCTAACGGACTGGAAGTGTGCAAGAAACAACTGTTCTTTTTAATCAATAAAATGCAGAATGTCGTGGTGGAAGATGAACAACTGGATGCATTCTTTCCCCAGATAATGAGTCAGTTGGAGTATCTCTCCAAGGAGGACGTAATCAAGCGTTTCGTTTCGTTGGAATTTAACCGTTTCCTGGAATATTACAAAGGAGCTCCCGATTTGAATGTTGAGGAACATGAAAAAGAAAAAAGGGAGAAAAAGTCTTCAAAGGAAAAAGGAGAAAAAGAAGGTGTCCAGAAAAAGGAAAAGTCAAAAGGAAAGGGCAAGAAGACCGGAGAGAAAATCCGTTTGAAGGTAAATATTGGTGAACGCAATGGTGTAACCCCTAAACGTTTACTGGGTATGATCAATGATTTAGTGGGCGATAGAACCATTGGTATTTCCGATATTGAAATTACGAACAAATATACCTTCTTTGACGTGTATGTAGATCAATATAACAAATTGAACCGTGCTTTTGAACAGCAAAGAGATTTGGTATTGATGCCAGCCAAGGGTTCGAAATCATCTGAAGAAAATGGACGTGGTGCTCGTCGTAGAGATGATTTTTATACGAATAGCAGGCGTGAAGACCGTTATGCCAGTGGTGACAAACCATGGAGACGCGATCGCAGACGTCGCTAAGAACGATATATCAAATACAAAGAGATGTAGCCGATAAAATGGTTACATCTCTTTTTTTACATGATAACATGTTGTTTCTTTGTTAGATACGTATGAAAAAAGTTTCCATGAATTACAAATCCATTTAGCTTTCGCTTGCACCGATTGTTAGCTTTTGCTATTTTTGTGACTCTATTGGAAAGCGTGCATAATTCCTTTCAATATATACTTAATACCATTGTTTCCTGTGACTAAAAACTACTTGATTATCATTTTATACGTGTTTATGGCTTTTGCACTTTCTTCTCAGGAAGTGAGCAAGCGCAATTTACCTGTTTATGTGGACAGTATGATGGCCGATAGCCGTTATAGGTTAGACCCGTTGAAATGTGGAATCTCACTGGAAGATTGGAAAAAAGCGGGTAGGGATGCATTGTTGGAAGCGGCAGGGAATTTTCCACCCGAAACTCCTTTGGAATATAAGATAACAGCTACGGAAAGACGTGATGGATATGCTGTGCATAAGATTGAATACAATGTGTCGTCGTGGACAAATGTAGTTGCTTATTTACTTGTTCCCGAAGGAGATGGACCATTTCCTGGTATGTTGATGCTGCATGACCATGGTGCGCATTTCAGTATCGGAAAGGAGAAAATGGTACGTCCTTTCGGTGTGAG
This sequence comes from Candidatus Gallipaludibacter merdavium, assembly GCA_017694875.1. Taxonomy (GTDB): domain Bacteria; phylum Bacteroidota; class Bacteroidia; order Bacteroidales; family Paludibacteraceae; genus Gallipaludibacter; species Gallipaludibacter merdavium. The sequence goes on along the minus strand of JADIMG010000045.1, from coordinate 37,125 downwards.
TGAAGAAACTGTTGAAGATGCTGACAAATGGGTGGCAACTTATTATGATAGTGTTTATTTGGCAGGTAGCTATGCAAAAGCTGGATTTGTTGTACTGGTTGCCGATGCTTTATTGTGGGGAGAACGGCAGGCGCAGGGAGGAACCAAATACGAAACACAGCAGGCACTCAATGGCGCATTGTTGCAATTGGGTTATTCTTTAGGAGGATTGATGCTGCATGACGATATGCGTGCATTGGACCTATTGGCCAGTATGCCCATGGTGGATAAAGAGCGTATAGGCTGTTTGGGATTTTCCATGGGTGCATACCGTGCATGGATGTTGGGTGCAGCAAGTGATAAAGTGAAAGCGGTTGCTGCTGTATGTTGGATGAGTACGTGTCATGCTTTATTTTCAAATGGAAGAAAATCAAAAGGCGGATCTGATTATTCCATGTTGCTACCAGGATTAGGCAAAGTGATGGACTATCCGCATGTGGCGGCTTTGGTGTGTCCGCGTCCTTTGTTACTTTATAATGGAAAAAAAGACAAATTATTTCCTATTGAAGGAGTTACTGAAGCATATAATGTCTTGTCTGAAGTGTATAATAAAGCAGGGGCTTCTGAATGCTTGAAGATGGAATTTTGGGATGAAAAGCATTTCTTCAACAGACAACAACAAGATGCCGTAATGGAATTCTTCCATACACATTTCAATCTATAAATTCTTTCTTAATCATTGTAGGAAGTCAAACGATATCTTATATATACCTCAAAAGGAGGGGTGTGAAGTTCTATATCTGTTATCCCCATTAACTTATTCACCTTTCCTTCATCCTGAAAAATCTTTCACGTTTTTTTTGCGTGAGAATTCCATATTTCTGATAAAGTTGAGGAATGGTCCGAAATATTCCATTTTTGAGTTTGTGTATTTGGACGTCTTTCATTCCATAGTCTTGTCTAGTATCAAAAAAAGAGTAGGAGAGAGTGCAACTTGTTTTTTGTCAGTAAAAACCAATTCCAGATAGGTGTAGGGTAGTGGATATTTATGATTGTAATATATACAAGCATACAATTCACAAATATAAAGCATAAATAATACACAAATATACATATCAACAAAATACACGAATGTACAGTTGTGAGCGTATTTACAGAAATGAATTTGTAGATGTTTTGTATATGCATTTTTTTGTATATTTTGCTATATATAGCTGGATATTAGATATATATGATGGTTTATTGATATATTGATGTAATATGATATTTGTATTAGGCCATATTTCTGCATAAAAATATACTGTTTATGCATGTTTTTTGATTAGTAGTTGATAATGAGAATATAATGAGTATTTATTCCTATAATATTGCAGATAAATTGGATTGATGTAAGTGCCTGAAATACGATGTTTACATTTGTATTTACAATATATATTGCCTAAGTTATATGTTTACAATTGTATTTCACAAGGATAATATTGCACACTTGTATGGCAGTTTGCAAATGTGAATTATTTCACATATCTTTGTGACATAATTATCATAAAGTATAAGCTAATGGACTCGGAAAAAGAACGTATTGAGCATATAATGAGCAAGGAAAATATGAATGCTACTCAGTTTGCAGCAGAGATTGGTATTCAGACATCTACTTTGTCCCATATATTAAATGGTAGGAATAATCCGAGCCTGGATGTATTAAAACGCGTCTTAAATCGTTTTCGGACCATCAATCCAGATTGGCTTATTTTGGGCACAGGTCAGATGTACCGCCAAATATCGCAATCTCAGCAGCCGGTTTTGTTCGATATTCCTCCTAAAATTGATGATAATCTGTCTGTTAAGCAAGAACAACCTGTAGTGAATCATTCGACGCATGAAGATACAGTAAAACATTCGCCAGTTCAGAATGCCAAGAATCATACACAAGTAAATAGTGGAAATCGATTTGTAACGCGTATTTTGGTATTTTATTCGGACAATACTTTTGAAGAATTTTCCCACTAAGTTATTTCTGACATTTTGCTGCGATGTTGCAGTATTTCGTGTCAAATTTCTATTTTTCATTATCTCAATTCTCGGCAGAGTCTCCGCATTGTCTGCGGATTTGCTCATTATAGTGTGTTATCAAAGTGTCAGCTATTTGCTTTTTTTATGTCCATATTGTCATTTGCGATTTGGTCATAATTTATATTATGTCAAATAGAATATTTGAAATTATCTGTGAACGCAATGAATGCCCCCGATTCCCTATGAAATAAGGATGATTTTGTGTAAGTTTGCAGCATGAAAATACTGACACCAGAACAGACTAGAATACTCGACGCATCGACTATTGCCGCAGAAAATATACGTTCGTTTGATTTGATGAAACGTGCGGCAACAGCTTTTGTTACATGTTTTACAGAATATGTAAAAACTCCTGTTCGAGTGCTTGCTATTGCTGGACCGGGAAATAACGGCGGAGATGCTTTGGCTGTGGCGCAAATTCTTTCTGAAATGAAGGGATTTGCAGTGAAAGTGTTGCTGTGTGGCGAAAAAGGCAGATTATCAGCTGATTGTGCAGAAAATCTGCGATTGGTGGAAACCTCAGCAAACATTGAACTGCTGGATTTTAAAGCCTTTTCTGAAGCCCTACCCGATACGGATGTAATAATTGATGGCTTGTTTGGTTCTGGATTGAACCGTCGATTGGAGGAGCAATACAAGTTACTGATTGATAAGGTAAATGCATCCAATCGTCCCATATATTCCATAGATATTCCTTCTGGATTGTATGCAGATAAGCTGAATGATACAGATGATACTATTATAAAGGCTACTGTTACCGTTACGTTTGATTCTCCCAAATTAAGTTTTTTCATGGCTGAGAATGAGGCTTATACGGGCGTTATAAGGATAATGGACATTGGCTTGAACGAGCAAGTGAAGTTGGAACTTTCTACTCCATTTTTTGCGACAGAACCATCTGATATTCACCGAATTAAACGAACAAAATTCAGTCACAAAGGAACTTATGGACATGTTTTGGTTGTAGGGGGCAAGAAAGGTATGGCTGGAGCCGTTTGTATGGCCTCGAAAGCGGCTTTGCGAAGCGGCTGTGGTTTGCTCACCATAGCTTCGGCAGAGGACAACAGATGGATAGCGCAATGCATTGTGCCTGAAGCAATGTTTCTAGATGTGGAAGGGACCATCAGTGCGGATATTGGGAAATACAATAGTCTATTGATTGGTCCTGGAATGGGAACTTCTCAGGTTGCTTTTCAGCATTTGGAACAGCTATTGGAAGCTATTGGACAAACGGGAAAAAGTTGTGTGTTGGATGCCGATGCCTTGAATATGTTGGCATTTCACCAGCGATTGGACTTGATACCGCAGCAGGCGGTGATTACTCCCCACCCTAAAGAATTTGAGCGACTGTTTGGTAAAACGAATAATAGTTACGAGCAATTGCAGTTGGCCTTTCGGAAAGCTGTTGAACATAAATGCGTTATTGTATTAAAAGGTGCGCATACACGGGTGATTATGCCAGATGGCCGTTGTTATTTCAATATGACAGGCAATGCCGCATTGGCTAAAGGAGGTAGTGGCGATATACTGGGAGGTATGATAGCCAGCTATTTGGCGCAAGGATATGGATGTGAGCAAGCAGCATTGAATGGAGTTTATTTTCATGGTCTGGCGGCTGACCAGTTGGTGAAAAAGATGAATATGGAAGCTGTTTTGCCTACCGATATTATTGAGGAGTTGAAATATATTTAGTCATAACATATTAAGTATCAGAACTATGAAATTTGTAGGAATTATACCGGCCCGTTATGCGTCCAGCAGGTTTGAAGGAAAACCGTTGGCAGATATTTGTGGTAAACCTATGGTTCAGCGTGTGTATGAGCAGGTGTGCAAGGCATTGGATGAAGTGTATGTTGCTACGGATGATGTGCGTATATACGAGGCTGTCATTGCCTTTGGTGGCAAGGTTATCATGACGGGAAGCCATCATAAAAGCGGTACCGACCGTTGTTATGAGGCCTATTGTTTGTCTGAATCACAGGCTGATGTTATTGTAAATATACAAGGTGATGAACCGTTTGTACAACCGGCTCAAATCAATACTGTAAAAGCTTGTTTTGATGATGAAACGACGGAGATTGCCACTTTGGCACGTCCTTTTCCTTCTGATACAGATTTTGAACATTTGTTTGACTCAAATGTGGTTAAGGTGGTATTGTCAGAGGTGACACATAAGGCATTGTATTTTAGCCGTTCGGTTGTTCCATATATGCGTGGTGAACACCACTTGGAATGGCTGAAGAAAAACACCTATTACGCACATGTCGGCATGTATGCCTATAAGGCAGATGTTTTGCGTGCAATAACCCAATTGCCCCAAAGTAATCTGGAGAAGGTGGAATCATTGGAGCAATTGCGCTGGCTGGAAAACGGTTATCAAATAAAAGTAGGTTTAACCCACGAGCAGACGATAGGTATTGATACACCTGCTGATTTGGAAGCTGCCATTGCATGGTATAAATCCCAACCACATAAATAGCTTTTCATAGGCCTTATTTTTCGGGTTTATCCTTTGTACATTTGATAATTATTTCTACTTTTGCATTGCTTTTAGCAAGAGGAAAGTTGCCGGAGTGGTCGAACGGGCCGCACTCGAAATGCGGTGTACGGGTAACTGTACCGGGGGTTCGAATCCCTCACTTTCCGCATTAAACCGAAGCTGTTGTCTTATTCTTGAGTTGAGATAATTGCTTCGGTTTTTATTTAGCCCTCCTTATAGTTTAATGGATATTCAGTGCTTCTTTCTTCTCATGATTAGTTATATGAAAAATTTGTTGTATCTTTGAAACTGTGTCTATGTAAGAACATCAGATATAGAATATTTCTATTTTAAGATTCGTAATTGTATGATGGAAAATACACGCATTATCCTTCGCCCTTGGCTTGAAACTGATGCTGCACAATTATATAAATATGCCAGACATCCAGCTGTTGGTCCGATTGCAGGTTGGGCACCACATACATCTGTGGAAAACAGCCGTGAAATTATCCGTAATATTCTTTCTGCACCGGAAACTTATGCGGTAGTATTAAAAGAAACAAATGAACCGATAGGTAGTGTCGGTATAATGTTTAGTAATGGATTGCATAGTGCTGAAATGGCCGAAGGAGATGCTGAAATAGGTTATTGGATTGGTGTTCCTTATTGGGGACAAGGTATTATTCCTGAAGCTGTACGGTTGCTGTTGAGACGTTGTTTTATGGATTTGCAACTTCATCGGGTATGGTGTGGCTATTATGAAGGTAATGTGAAATCGCGTAGAGTAATGGAAAAATGTGGTTTTATGTATCACCATAAAGAAGAAGGAAAAGTGTCTCCTTTGGGTGACATACGTACTGAATATTTTATGTGCATGACTTTACAGGAATGGAGCAAACAACAATAACATAATGGAGAATACAATTCACATAACAGAATGGTTGGATAACTTTCAAGAGTGTTTGCTTGCATTATTTGGGGAGCGGCTAAAGTTTTTCGGTTTGCAAGGTAGCTATGGACGAGGCGAGCAAACAGCAGCCAGTGACATTGATGTGGTGGTTATAGTCGATAAGCTGGATTTTGCAGATTTGAATGCCTATCGTACCCTACTCGACTCTATGGAACATTCTGAGTTGATATGTGGTTTTGTGGCAGGTGAGGAAGAATTGTTGAATTGGGAAAAATCCGACCTGCTGCAACTATATATGGATACCCATCCTATAATGGGTACATTGGAAGGTTTGCAAACACTCTTTTCTGCTGATGATGTACGTAAAGCGGTGCTAATGGGGGCCTGCAATCTTTATCATGCCTCTTCGCACAATTTTCTGCACGCGCGTAATCGTTCTGTGTTGGTGGAGCTATACAAGACCGCCCGTTTTACGGTACGCATGAAACACTATATGGAACATGGAGAATATATCTCATCTATGACCGTTTTGGCAAAGAAAGTGTCTGACGAAGACAGAAGCGTATTGGAAAAGGCACAAGCGGTCAGCGTAACGGATGATGAAGCAAAATTTGAAGCTAACAGCCGCATGCTGATTGAGTGGAGCAGTAAGCTGATAAGAAATATTGGAATAACAGAAAACCATTAACCCACTAAAACAATAGAATTATGAAAAAAGGATTCACTTTATTTGCAGCTATTCTGACATTGTTTGGCTGCAACACGCAAAAAAAGAGCGATTCAAATGCAGATGCCAAGAAATCAAAGTGTTTGGTAGTTTACTATTCACAAACAGGTGCAACCCAGTCTGTTGCACAAGAAATTTCCAAGCTGCTCGGTGCTGATACCCTGCGTATTGACGCAGAGCAACCTTACACCGGAACCTATGAAGCTACCATTGAAAGGGGCAAAAAGGAGATGGTTAATAATGAGTTGCCTAAGTTGAAACCATTTGACGTAAATTGGGCCGAATATGATACCATTTTCATTGGTTATCCCATTTGGTTTGGAACGTATGCTTTGCCAATGGCAAGTTTATTGGATGAAGTGGATTTTGCAGGGAAAAAACTGGTTCCATTTTGTACGTACGGAAGTGGTGGACTCCACTCCAGTGTGAAGGATTTGAAACAGGCACAGCCCAAAGCTGAAATTCTCAATGGCTATGGTGTGCGTAATGCCCGTTTGGCAAAAGCACCTGCTGAAGTAAAACGTTTTCTTATAGAAAATGGTTATTTGGAAGGTAAAGTGGAAGCATTACCAGAATATTCAGCCCAACAACCGGTAACCGAAGAGGAAGTGGCTCTGTTTAATGCAGCTTGCGGAGATTATAAGTATCCGTTGGGCACTCCTATTACTGTCGGCAAGCGCACGACGTCAAGTTCTACCGATTATTGCTTTATTGCACAAAGTACGGATGCACAAGGCAACAATGTAGAAGCCACCATTTATGTAACGGTTGAAAACGGAGAGAAACCGGAATTTACAGAAGTTGTAAGATAAGGGAAGATTGCCCTACTCCATTTTAAAGGTCATCCGATGATAAGGCGTACAGCCAAATTCACGGATGGCTTTTTTGTGTTGTGGAGTTGGATAACCTTTATTCACCTCCCAACCATAATGCGGATATTCCTGTGCCAACTGCACCATATAGTCGTCACGATAGGTTTTGGCCAATATAGAGGCCGCAGCAATGGACATGTAAGTGGCATCTCCTTTCACAACTGTGCGGTGAGGAATAAAAGGATATGGCTTGAAACGGTTGCCGTCCACCAAGATGTGTTCAGGACGCACTTTGAGTGCATCAATGGCACGGTGCATGGCTAATATGGAGGCATTGAGTATGTTGATTTGGTCTATTTCGGCAGCAGTGACCTCGCCCACAGCCCATGCTATTGCCTGTTGTTCTATGATGGGGCGAAGGGCATATCTTTGCTTTTCCGTCAACTGCTTCGAGTCGTTGAGAATATCATTGGTAAAATCAGGCGGTAGAATGACAGCCGCTGCAAACACGGAGCCTGCCAGACAGCCACGTCCAGCCTCGTCGCAGCCACATTCCAGCACATGGGGTATCATGAAAGGTTTCAGCATGATGACAAGTTTTTTTAGAACGGATAACCGATAGCGAAATGGAAGGCCATATCATCTTTCCAAGTAGGCTTGACACGCCATCTGTCTTTGCCAATAAGTGCAGGGTCATATAACTTCAAGCCGTAGTCAATACGAAATATAAAGAAGTTGAAGTTCAGACGGATACCCAATCCATAGGCCAACGCTATCTGTTCATAGAATGTATCAAAGCGGAAAAGACCACCTGGCTGGGTTTCATAGTCGTGGATGGTCCAGATGTTTCCTGCATCGAGGAATAGAGCACCTTCCAGGATGGAAAACAGCTTGACACGATATTCCACATTCAAATCCAGTTTGATATCGCCAGATTGATTGTTGAAGTCAATATAGGTATTGTCCGTCTTGAAAGTTCCGGGACCCAATGTGCGTACAGCCCATCCTCTTACACTGTTGGCCCCTCCGCTGTAATAACGTTTTTCAAAAGGCAGTGATGCCGCATTGCCGTAAGGTAATCCTACTCCCAGCGCAGCGTGATAAACAAAGCGGTTATTGGGGTCAATCACTTGGTTATAGGCAAAGTCAAAATCGGCTTTTACATATTGCGAATAGCGGATATTAAATACACGGTAAGAGCCATCGTCGGCAGGTTGCATTTTAAACAGGTGGTTGATACCATACAAAAGGTTGCCGGCTGTTTCCACTCCATATCGGAGTGAATAATAGTTGCTCAATGGTCTGTTTGACCTATAGGTTGAATAGGAGCCATTGTAGGCCATACGCATAATGAAGTGGTCCTCATAGCTGTATTTCAGTACAGACTGGTTGTTGAGGAAATAATCTTTGAATTCGTCGGAAATCCATGGCAGATATACATAGCTGAAATCAACCAAATCATAGGAATGGCGAAAACGTGAGCCCTGTTTGTGCCATGAATAATTGATACCTGCGCTGGCAATGGTTCGTGAATATTCCAATGGCCTTTTTTGATAGTTATAGGAAATATTCAAGTCGGTAGCGGCGTTGTTGCTTCGTCTCCATGCGCTATTGACAAAGGGAATCAGGAAGCTGGGGAATTTAAGAGAAGCGTCCGCTCCCAATTCGATGGCATTACCTCCTACTTGCCGCCATTCGTAGGCAGCACGTCCTTGAATGGAGAATTGTTCGGAACCTTTGAAAAGATTTTTGTGCTGATATCCAATTCCTCCTGCCACGCCAATGTCACCGGCAGAATAGGTTCCTTCACCCTCTACTGTGAATGCTTGGCTTTTGGCTGGAGTCGTTACTACATAACATGTGAGCCACCCAGGTTCAACTTCTCTGAAGAGCAGATTGACATATTTGATAGCCGCCAAAGCATTCAGTGTGGAATAGGTTTTTTCCACGTCTCTGTCAGAATATAATTGTCCAGGCACCATGAAACAATTGTTGATGAGTGTCTGTATTCTCAAGTTTCTTTTTTGGCCATAGGAAATAAGATAGTCTCCCCTTCTGATGGTATCCACACGTTCTACCATATTGTTGCGTCGTAAAGGGTCGTAGTCTGTGTGTATAATTACTTCCTTGATTCTGTATTGTGTAAAAATTTTGTTTTTCAGTGAATCGGAAGCCTCTGTCAGCAAGTCACGGAAGCCCAATTGCAAGTTAATGGTGTTATTGTGCATGGAGCTATCAGCCACATAGGTAAGATAGTCTTTCTCAAAGTTGTAGAATCCCTGGTTGCGCATTTCAGAAGCTATTCTTTCGCGCTCAGCGTCCAACACATTGGAATCGAACAGCATATTCCTTTTTATGAGTGAAGTGGCCGTATCGGAAGCAATCCGATATACATCAGGCTGGTCAATGAGTATTTGGTATCTGTTCAATATGTATGGGCGGTTGCCTTTCACATGATAGGTTACCTTGGCCTTCTGCTTTTTAGTAGTTAGTTCGGTTGTAATTTCTGCATTGAAGTAGCCTTTGTTTTGCAAGAATTTCTGCATCTGATAGAGAGACATATCCGTTTGTTCCGGATTGTATATTTCGGGGGCATCGCCAATTTTTCGCAACATGCGGTTAATCCATTTGGTTGTATCTTTACCCGACAGGTTATATACGCCCAACTGGAGTTTCCAGAAACCCAGTACAGAAGCGTTGGGCGTTTGACGCAAATAGCTCTGCAATTCCTCTTTCTTAACATCGGGAACATCGGATTTGATGGCTACCTTATTGAGCAGATATTCGCCTTCTGGTACATATTTGGTTGATTTACAACCAGCAAGTATCAGAATGAAAAGCATACATAAGGTACTATAGATATATCTTTTTGCCATTGGCACAGGAATCGTATTTATCGGTAGATTAAATATGCAAATATACAATTATTTGCGGATGAAGGAAACAGTTGTGTAGGATAATTTTCAGAAGTTCGGAAAAAACAATAGCTTTGCATGAGATTAAAAGTAGTTCGTTTGTATGTTATCGAAAAGCAAAATAAAGCTTATTCGCTCTTTGGAGCACAAGAAATTCCGTAACGAAACCGGTTTGTTTTTGGCAGAAGGAGACAAGTTGGTGCGTGACATTTTACCCTATTTCCAGTGCCGTTTGCTGGCTGCAACAGCTGATTGGTTAGCTTCTGCAGGCCAGTTGCCCGACTGCGAAACGGTTGAAATATCAGCGGACGAAATGCATTCGGCGTCGTTGATGCGCACGCCACAACATGTTTTGGCTTTGTTTGAGCAACCGCAATATGATTTCAAGTTGGAAACATTGTGTGGAAAGCTGGTTTTGGCATTGGATGGCATACAAGATCCGGGCAATATGGGCACCATCATGCGTATTGCCGATTGGTTTGGCATAGATACCTTGCTGTGTTCATCCACTTGTGCAGATATATACAACCCCAAGACAGTGCAGGCCACAATGGGCGCATTGGCACGTGTCAAAGTGCATTATGTTGATTTGGTGGCTGTCTTGAATGCTTGCAAGGACAAAACGCCTGTTTACGGCACATTTCTGGATGGAGAAGACATGTATGCTACCCCACTCTCTGCATCGGGCATTATAGTGATGGGAAGTGAAGGAAGAGGCATTTCTGCCGACGTAGAGAAATGTATTACCCGCAAGCTGCTTATTCCCAATTATCCAGCTGGAGCTGTTACTTCAGAATCACTCAATGTATCTGCTGCAACAGCCATTATGTGTGCGGAATTCAGACGCCGGTTGCGTTGATTTCTCTTATTTTTGCATTTGCCATAGTTTGGTGTAATATCCTCCGAGAGCATACAGTTCGTCGTGTGTGCCTCGTTCAACAATTCTACCGTCTTGCATAACGCATATCAAATCAGCACGCTTGATAGTGGAGAGACGGTGAGCCACAACCAAAGTGGTTCTGTTTTTCATCAGGTTTTCCAGAGCTTCCTGTACCAGTTTTTCCGACTCTGTATCCAGTGCAGAAGTTGCCTCATCGAGAATCAGTATAGGCGGATTTTTGAGAATGGCTCTTGCAATACTGATGCGTTGTCTTTGCCCGCCCGACAGTCGTGAGCCTCGGTCTCCTACTGTGGTCTGATAGCCATCTGGGGTTGCCATGATAAACTCGTGTGCGTTGGCAATGCGTGCAGCCGCTTCCACTTGCTCTTGTGTGGCATTTTTCACGCCAAAGGAAATGTTGTTGAAGAAAGTATCATTGAACAGGATAGCTTCCTGATTGACATTCCCCATCAATGCACGCAGGTCTTTGGTACATACCTCTCTGATGTCAATGCCGTCAATGGTAATTTGTCCGGCTGTTACATCGTAAAAGCGTGGCAACAAATCGAGCATGGTCGTTTTACCGGAACCGCTTTGACCTACCAATGCCACTGTCTGTCCTTTTTTAATGTGGAGCACAATGTCATTGAGAACCGGTCGGTCTTTCTGATAGGCAAAATGAATGTGGTTGAACACAATTTCATTGTTGAATGAAATGGTTTTGGGATGTACAGGGTCTTTTATATTGCTTTCCGTTTTAAGTATCTTATCGATACGTTCCAAGGATGCAACACCCTTTCTGATGCTATAAGACGCTTTGGAAAGTTCTTTTGCCGGATTGATGATGCTGTAGAAAATGACCAGATAGTAAATGAATTCGGGCGCACTGATAGGACTGTGTGCACTTAAAATAAGGGCACCGCCATACCACAAGAGAATGGCAATGACGACCGTCCCCAAAAATTCGCTTACCGGATGAGCCATAGCATAGCGACGATTAATTTTGTTGAAGGTCGCACGCGTTTCATCATTGAGGTTGTCAAAACGGTCAATCAACTTTTTTTCTGCATTGAAGGCTTTGACAACACGGAGTCCCCCCAGTGTTTCTTCAATTTGTGTAAGCAGTTCACCCGTTTGCTCTTGTCCTCTCATTGACCTGCTTTTCAGGGATTTTCCTATTTTCCCGATAAGGAAGCCACTGATGGGCAACAGCAGGAACACAAACAGTGTCAATTGCCAACTCATGAGCAACATGGTAACCAAATAGATGATAATCATGATGGGGTTTTTAAACATCATGTCGAGTGATGACATGATGGAAGCTTCCACCTCAGCTACGTCGGACGTCATGCGTGACATGACATCTCCTTTACGTTCTTCCGAAAAGAATCCGATTGGCAGTGAAACCACCTTGGCATACAAACTGCTTCGCAAATCTCTAAGAACTCCTGTTCGTATAGGTATCATGAAGAAAGAACTGAGATAGGAAAACGCCACTTTCAGGAACGTCATGATAATGAGGAAAAAGCCGAGCGCCAAAAGAATCCATCCAGCCCCCTGGTTTTCAGTTTGGATTTGAATCCAATAGAACAAGTTATTCTTGAGTGCAGCTACTATATCGCTTGATTTTTGTGACCAATCAATCAGTTGATAGGATGTATAATCTTCTGACAATCCGAAAAGGATTTGCAAAATAGGTATAATGGCAGCAAAAGAAACGAGGCTGAAAAGCGTACTGAGCAAGTTGAATAGAATATTGAGTGCCACTTCCTTTTTATAGGGTGGAATGAATCGTTTGAGTAGCTTGATAAAGTCCATATTGAATCATGAAAATATATGCAAAGATAGCTTTTTCAGCTGAAAGCATCTACTTATTTCAACATCTCTAACTTTCTGAATAGTTCATCAACCAAATCAGATATAGATTTTGTTTCGTCATTGTTCACAACAACAGTTGCGTATTGTCGTAATGTTTCGTCGGGCATCTGGTTCCTTATTCGTTGGATTATGGCTTCCCGTGTCGTGTTGTCACGTTTCAGGACTCTGTTGATTCGGATATCGAGCGGTGCGGTTACAAGAACAACTTCATCACAAAAAACATAAAAACCGCTTTCCACCAGAATGGCCGCTTCCAGAAAAACAGGCTGCTTTTGTGAAGCTGCCCATGTGATGAAATGCTGTTTGACAGCCGGATGTACAATGGCATTCATTTGTTGCAACAGTTGTTTGTTGGCAAATACCCGCTCGGCTACAGCCGGTCGGTTGAGTCCATTGCTGGAATAGATGTCATTTCCAAACAGTTGCTTCAATTGCTGTATGACATGCGGGTCGGTGTCAATGATATTCCTTGCATTGAGGTCTGAATTGTAAACAGCGTATCCGCGTCGTTCTATTTCATTGGATATGAATGATTTTCCACTCCCTATTCCACCGGTAATTCCAATTACTCTTGTTTTTTGTGCCATATTAGAATCCAAAATTGAGTCCGCATGTAAAAGTTATGTTTTTTCCCTGATAAAATACCGGGGTATATCTGTCAAGATATTCCTGCGCTGTAAGTCTCACTTCCCCTTCAATCGGTTCGGATGATGGTTGTGAAGAGCGTGCGTGATTATAGGAAATGTTAATTTTAGCATAACAATTGTTGAAGATTTCATAGATAGCGTCAAACGATACAAGGTCCTGTTTCCATACAATATCCTGCATGGTTTTTTGGCTGATGATTTCTATGATGTTGCTTCTCAAATAATCGTAGTCATTTCCTTTTTGTGCATTGGTATAGGACAAATCAAAATAGAGGCTTCTGATGGGTCGGTAGCGTAGCGAAACAAATATTTCCTGAGCATTGTCACCTAAGTAATGTCCTAATATATAGCTGCTTGACTTCCATGAGAGCGTTTCGATGGAATGTTTATAGCAGATGATGTTACTTCTGGTGTATTCAGCCACCAATGAAAGGTTTTTGAGTGGCCAGTTGGTTAGGTTAAATCCTGCCTTGTAGGAAATGGGATTTGTTTGCGGATTGGAGGGCTTGAAGCGTGCAAACTTGATTTCATCAACAAATGCCGATGCAAAAAGGTGAAGGTGTGGAATGTTGCGCGAGCTTATATTGATGAAAAGCTGAGAGTTTTGGTTTTCCGTTTTTGTACCTTTCGTGAGGAAGTGGTCGATGGATTTGTAGAACGCAATAGGAATGAAATAAGCCGGCTGCACATTTTGCTCTGCATAAATGATGGCATTGCCCACTGAAAGGTCCAATTTTGGTATGGGCGTAAATGTGAGCATGTTGGCTGCAATGAATTTGTTGTGTGGCCGGTAATGTTTCTTTTCTGTATCCGTACCTACATTTTCCAGATAGTAATTGGTGCTGTCGAGTACATTGCTGACCAGCCATCCGTGAATATAGTTCAGTTCAAACCATTTGACCGGTTTAATGTTTAGCGTTATCATGGGAAAAGATGGCGCTCTACCAGATAGGATATTCGAACAGTTGTATGAGTCACCCCAAATGATATTATCTTTGATAAGTCCTATACTACCCCATTTGCAATAGGCGACAATTCCACCTCTCATGTCACTATAGTCACCTCCGTAGGAAGCTTCCTTATATTCGCATCCCGGTAGGTTGTTGAGATATAAAGGCTGTGACAAGCGTGCGCCATACATTTTGTCCGTAGCTGTTGGGAAGTATTTATCACTCAGAAACCATGAACCATTGAATGAATTGTCACGCAAGTTGGCATAGACCGACACATGGTTTACAATGTCCATCTGCAAATCAGCTCCATACCAACGTTTTACTACTGCACCTTTCTGATTGGCAATGATGTCCATGCCCAGCAATGGCACAATGCGGCATTTGAAATTTGAGTCGGTATAATGAAATGCGGGTTGAACGAGTGAAAGGTCAAAACTTTTTTTATCCGTCCAGTGTACATAGGTTTTGGGTAGTGTGTCGCGTTCAATGGCATAATCATTCAAATAGAAACGCAAATCTGCCTTTTGCCTTTTTGACATTTTGTCTGTATGTGCTTGTGCCTCCAGCAGTTTTTCTGCTATGAAATCACGTGTATATGGACGTACTACAGAGTTGACCTGAATAAAACCATCTGCCGCCAACTCATCTATGTAATCATAGATTTGTGTATAGCTTATGTGTTGTGGAATATGTTGAGCTCTTAATATAAAGAGGTTGACAATCAATAATATGAAAGTAAAAAAACGTTTTCTCATAGTGTGTTGTGTATACTTATTTTTATAAAAGACAAATGTAGAGATTTTATTGTAATACGGCAAGTTATGGGTAGCTGTTTGACATATAGAGTATTTATAAAAGAAGAGGCGGGTCATTTGAAATGTCCGCCTCTCAATCAGATAGTTATATTTTTTTGCTATGCCATGGAAATAATGCTGGATAGAACAGGTTTCAGGCCGCTTATCATACATTCCACCGCTATTACCATTAAGATAAGTCCCATTAGCCTCATCATAACATTGCTGCCTGTTTCGCCTAATAATTTATATAGTTTGTTGGAGGCTCTCAGGATAAGAAATGTTATCAGATATACCAATGCTATGGAGACAATCATGGCTACCTTGTACCACGCCGTTTCAGCATCTTCCATTAGTACTATGCCGTTTGCAATAGAACCAGGTCCGCACAGCATGGGAATGGCCAAAGGTGTAATGGCGATATTGTCGGTATAATGTTGAATTTTTCTTTCTGTTTCATTAAGCTTAATGTGGGTGATGTGTGCTTGCAACATATCATATCCTATTTTAAAGATAATAATGCCGCCAGCAATTCTAAAGGCATCGGTTGATACACCGAAGATAAGAAAAATATATCGACCGAAAAAAGCAAAGATAACGAGTGTGAAAAATGCAACAATAGTAGATTTTTTTGCTATTGCTTTTCTTTCATCTTCCGTACAGCCTTCTGTCTGATTTAGGAAAACTGGCATTGTTCCCAATGGGTTAGCCAATGTGAAAAAAGAAGTAAAGCAAAGTATTGCAAATGTAAGGAGGCCTGAATCCATACGTTTTTGTTGTTTTAGATTTATTTTATAATCTATCTATTATCCATAAATGATATTACCATCCTTGTCTTTGATGCCATCAAAGCTTTTCAGGTATTGTTCCATAGCTCTAAAGCTCATTCCCATACTGGAGAAACCACCATCGTGGAAAAGGTTTTGCATAGTGACTTTTTTGGTCAAGTCACTAAACATCACCACGCAATAGTTGGCGCAATCGTCAGCTGTTGCATTGCCAAGTGGTGACATTCTTTCAGAGAAGTCTACCAGGCTGTCAAATCCTTTTACGCCGCTACCGGCAGTTGTCATGGTTGGTGACTGTGAGATGGTGTTTACTCGTACGTGGTGTTCACGTCCATAGATATATCCAAAACTTCTGGCAATAGATTCCAACATTGCTTTGGCATCTGCCATATCGTTGTATCCATACATGGTGCGTTGCGCAGCTATATATGTCAAGGCAACGATTGACCCCCATTCGTTGATAGCGTCCAATTTTTTTGCCACCTGCAACATTTTATGAAATGAGATGGCAGATATGTCCAAAGTTGTATTGAGCATACTATAGTCCAAATCGTCATACGTACGTTTTTTGCGTACATTCGGTGACATTCCAATTGAGTGGAGTACAAAGTCAACCTTTCCTCCAAGAATTTCCATTGATTGTTTAAATACATTTTCAAGGTCCTCGACACTGGTTGCGTCAGCTGGAATGATTTGGCAATTGAGTTTTTCTGCCAATGCATTGGTTGTTCCCATGCGGACAGCAATCGGCGTATTGGATAATGTGATGGTTGCACCTTCTTCTACTACTCTTTCCGCAACTTTCCATGCAATAGACATTTCATTGAGTGCACCAAATACAATACCTTTTTTACCTTTCAATAAGTTGTTACCCATAATTGTTTAAATTAGTATGTTGAAAACAAGGCAAAGGTAAGGAAAAAGTAGCATATTTCACGAAAACGCCTAAAATGTGCAGTAGAGAAATATACGAATGCATGTGTATGTGGCGAATGCATATTTGTTCGTAGTTCTACTAAAATCAAATTATATAACTGATTATTAGTTATTTATAATTATATAAACAGGACTATTCAGAAACCTGTGAGGCAAGCCATGGATAGATGTGAAAAATCCTATTTCAATGTCCCTTACAGTAGCCATGCCAGCAGAAATTTTGATAGAACTTCACTGACGATGATGGCAATAATGGTTACAATGGAAAGTGTTTTTCCTGTCATATTACAAGAGACACGCATGGAGTTCACGTAGAGTACTACATGCCAAATTATTACCAATACGGTGCATATTCCTGTCAATATTATGCTTGTCTGTAACATGGATGCCGGATGTTCCACCATTGTATTTACATCAGGAAGCTTTACAAAAAATCCGCAACATGCCCCGATGATAAAAGGTATGCGTGACATCAGAATGGTTCCTACCAAATCAATTATCCGGAAATGAGTTTTGGCCATCACAGCCAGTATCATGCTAATCACAATGAGTACAGCAACAGAAATAAACGGATATAGGAATGCTTTGCCCCATGTGAGCTGCTGGGTAGTAATGTGTATATCCAATACGCCATCTAAAGCAATATTGGCATAATAGGCTATGACAGATGTAACTGCCATCATAACAAGTCCAATCACAAGTGATTGCAGGCCAGCAATCCGGACAAAGGGATTCAATAATAACTTCATGTTCTTCATAACAGTGTGGATTTAAAGGGTTATTGAAATGATTTTAATTCGGCAATAATGTCATCGAGCATATTGCGCACAGTGGGATAACTGAGTTTGCGTAAAGCAGCCATTTCTTTCAAACTTCCACTGCACAGAATGAATTGTAGCAGGAAATGTTGTTTTTCGGGTGAGAGTCGCGCTATGGGAGGTAAAAGATAATTGCCAGATACTTCCGTACCACAATGCTCACACAACAGACTTTTGACATGCAGTGTATCACCACAACTGGGACATTGAATTGGTAAATTCATTTTGTATTTAATTTTATTGATTTGCGATTGCAAATATATAAAGTCAAATTCAACAAAACAAATATTCAAGGAAATGTTTATCAGATTAATCAAAAACAAAAAAGGACAGCCATCGCTGTCCTTTCACATATATGGATATACTAGATTATTCTGCCATATTGTGGAAAACGTTTTGTACGTCTTCGTCTTCTTCCAGTTTGTCAAGCAATTTCTGTACAGAAGCTTTTTGTTCTTCATTCAATTCCTTAACGTCATTAGGAATGCGTTCAAACTCAGCACTATAGATTTCAAATCCGTTTTCTTCCAAATATTTTTGAATGGCAGCATACGATTGGAAATCACCATATAGGACTATGGATGCAGTTGAGTTTGGTTCATCTTCATCAGCTTCTTCATACAACACTTCATCTACGCCATAATCAATCAGTTCCAGTTCCAGTTCATCCAAATCAACCCCTTCTTTCGGAGCAATTTTGAACACACATTTGTGATCAAACAAGAATTCCAAGCTTCCAGATGTACCAAGAGATCCTCCGTGTTTAGTAAAATAGCTACGGATATTGGCTACAGTACGTGTGGTGTTGTCTGTAGCAGTTTCTACAAAAATGGCAATACCAAATGGGCCATAGCCTTCGTAGTTCATTTCTTTATAGTCAGTAAAATCTTTGGAAGTAGCTTTTTTGATGGCACGTTCTACGTTATCTTTCGGCATGTTTTCCTTTTTAGCCTGTTGCATCAGCACGCGCAAACGTGGGTTAGTGTCGGGGTCGGGTCCTCCGGCTTTAGTGGCAATGGTAATTTCTTTTCCTAATTTAGTAAATACGCGGGCCATGTTTCCCCAACGTTTCAGTTTTCTTGCTTTGCGGTATTCGAACGCTCGTCCCATAATATTGTTATAGTTTAATGATATGTTAATGTGAGAATAAAGTGCCTTTTTTAGGAAAGGCGTGCAAAGGTAACAAAATCTCAGGGAAATGACAAATCAGAATTCGGCTTCTGCAACGGCTTATTTGTGTCGTCGCAATTTTTATTGTACTTTTGGAGGTTTAAAACCATGTATTTTGACAACCTCCAAACAGATTACAAATATGAGAAGGTTTATGTTGTTTGTTGTCATAGGATTAGCTTTTTTGCAGTCCTATGCAGACATTCCTAATGGATATTATAATCAGGCCGAGAATTGTTCCGGTCCGGTTTTGAAAACCAAATTGCATGAGATTATTGAAGTGGGTACCCGTTTGTCATATGGTAGTGGTACCAACAATACCTGGTGGGGCTTCTATATAACCGACCAGCGGCCGGATGGCAGTGTGTGGGATATGTATTCTACCACAGTGCGTTATTTCAGTGACCGTGGCAATTCTGTAGGCGGCATGAATATTGAACACAGTTTTGCCAAAAGCTGGTGGGGAGGCAGTAAAAACGATGCCTATAAAGATTTGTATCATTTGAATCCATCCGATTCTGAAGCCAATAGCAGAAGGGGCAGTTATCCGATGGGCATAGTGGAAAGTCCAGCACATTGGGAAAACGGCAGTATAAAAGTGGGCGACAACACTTATGGCAATGATTATTCCAGTTGGTGCTTTGAGCCGGAAGACCAATATAAAGGTGATTTTGCACGAGCTTATTTCTATATGGCCACTTGCTATGAAGACCTTACTTGGGCTGTTTCCCAGGTAAATGCGCAACACGCTTTAAGTGGTGACCATTACAAAGTGTTCAAGGACTGGTATATCGATTTGCTGCTGGAGTGGCATCGGAATGACCCCGTTTCACAAAAAGAGATAGACCGACAAGAAGCCATTTACAGTTTGCAGCACAACCGTAACCCCTTTATTGATTATCCATGTCTGGTAGAATATATTTGGGGTAATAAAGAAGGCGAATCTGTCGATTTCAATACATTGATGAGTACCTCCAACCCTGATTATATGAGTTCAAACGACAAATCAGGTTGTACTTGTGAGATAACCACCCCTACTCTTACTTCTCCACGCAGTGGAAGCATAGTGGAAGTTGGTAATGCCAATTTGAATGAAACGGTGAGCAAGTCGATAGAAGTGGTGGGTGTCTTGGTCAGCGAAAACGTACAGGTAAGTCTGAGCGACAGCAATGCCAATTGTTTTACGATAAACAAAAACACTTTCACGGCAGCCGAACTGCTTGACACTGCATCCTTGACTATATCCTATCATCCAACAGCTTTGGGCGAACACACTGCCACCTTGACATTCAGTAGCAATGAACTCAGCCGTACAACGACTGTAGAAATAAAAGGCCAGTGTCTGGCTCAATTGAGCGAACCTGTGGATGCCGATTATTATTTTGCTACATCCAATGCTTCCGAAGCACAAACAAAGCGTTTCACAGTCAAAGGTACTAATTTGGCAAGCGATATAACCCTTTCAATCAGTGGCATTAGTGCAGCGAACTTCGTTTTATCTGAAACGCAATTGGACAAAGACCTTGTGATGGCAGGTGTGGAAGTCGTGTTGACCTATCTTCCCGCTATCGGTAATCAGGAAGCTACATTGAGCATCAGTTCAACCGATTTTGAAACACGCACTATCGGTTTGCATGGCGTGTGCAGCTTCAGCGCGTTGGAAGCAACCGATATCACTGACAATGGTTTTACAGCCAACTGGACCAATGCCAATGTAGACAACTATGTTTTGGACGTTTATAGCAAGACCGTAAGTGGTAATGAACCCGTCCTACTGTTTGAAGAGGAAACTCTTTCAACGGAAGTTGTCAACTCCAATGATTATTTGAGCACATCCGGTACTGTATATGATGAAACAAGCAAAGGGGCTTTGCGTTTGGGTACTGGCAGTGGTGATGGTTCGTTGGTACTGAAAAATATTGACGCTCCTATGGGTGGTACGATTTATGTTAAAGCACAAGCATATAATAATGATGCATCTGTACTCTTGGTAAAACATGGTTCTGAAATCTTGTTGGAACAGGATTTGTCTTCCAATATTGAAGAATATGTTATAGACTTTCCCGCTTTAACAGAGAGTGAGACTATTGTTTTGAGTCAGGGAGTCAGCGATGAACGTGTGAATCTGTATGCTATCCGTGTAGAAGTAGGTGGTGAAACAATCGTCAATGTCAGTGTTAACGGTTTCCCATGCAGTGTGGGAGATGTACAGGAATATGCCGTGACTGGACTGGCCCATGACACTTATTATTATACTGTAACGCCACAAGGTTTGCCCGTTTCAGAAGAAATAACGGTTAGATTGGATAATGGAAATTCGCTTGTCCCCACTGAACATGCGGCTTATCAATATTATATATACAACGGAACATTGGAAGTACTTCATTTGGGTCATGATGCCACTGTACGTTTGTATGACATGTATGGACGTCTGTTGGAAAACAAGTATCATCAGATGGAAAGTTGTCGCATGGAAATGGGCCAGAGAGGCGTATATCTGTTGCAGATAGAAGAAAACAATCAGAAAACTACTATTAAATTGATCTATTAAAATCAGTTAGTTACATACACATGAAAGAAACGAAAAAAGAGGTTGAAAAGAAGAGCAAAGGCAAGAAAATATTCCTTGGTGTATTCTGGGGGCTTTTTCTTGTGGGCATTCTGACCGCAGTACTTTTGTTTTGGATGATAACAAAAGGTTGGTTGGGCTATTTGCCTGACATCGACGAATTACAGAATCCCAAAAACAAATATGCGACAGAAGTTTATTCTGCCGATTTGCAACTGTTGGGCCGCTATTTCTATAGCAAGGACAACCGTGTAGGTGTCAATTACGCCGACATATCCCCTAATGTCATCAATGCCTTGATAGCTACAGAAGACGAACGTTTTATGGATCATTCAGGTATTGACGGACGGGCACTGATGCGTGTGCTCATCAAGACCGCTTTCCTGCAACAAAGAAGTGCCGGTGGTGGTAGTACTATTACCCAACAGTTGGCCAAACAATTGTATTCTCCTCAGGCTGACAATATTTTTGAACGTGCGTTGCAAAAGCCCAATGAATGGGTGATTGCTGTTGAGTTGGAACGCCTATATACCAAACAGGAAATCATTACGATGTATCTGAACCAGTTTGACTTTCTGAACAATGCGGTGGGTATCAAGTCGGCTGCACAGGTATATTTCAATACAACCCCAGCCAATTTGAGCATAGAGCAGGCTGCAACTTTAGTGGGCATGTGTAAGAATCCGTCCTATTATAACCCGGTAAGACACAATGAGCGTACGCGTGAACGCCGCAATATGGTATTTCACCAAATGGTAAAAGCCGATTTTATTACTCAGGCAGAGTGTGATTCGCTGCAACAGTTGCCGTTGGAACTGGATTTCCACCGTGTTGACCATAAATTAGGACTTGCCCCCTATTTCAGGGAATATCTGCGTCGGATTATGACTGCCAAGGAACCCAAGGAAAGCAATTACGCCAGTTGGCAACAGCAGCAATATCTGGAAGATTTGGACGACTGGAACAACAATCCGCTATATGGTTTCTGCAACAAGAACAAAAAGGCAGACGGTACACCCTATAACATCTATTCTGACGGTTTGCGCATCTACACAACCATTGATTCACGTATGCAGCAATATGCTGAAGAAGCTGTCAATGAACATATGCAGGAATTGCAGGAGAAATTCTTCAAGGAGAAGAAAGGACGTTCCTATGCTCCATTTAGCCGACATTTGACACAGGAGGAAATTTCCAGCATCATGACCCGTACCAAACGCCAGAGTGAAAGATATTGGGGCATGAAACGGGAAGGCGCGACAGAGGCCGAGATTGACAGTGCATTCAATACGCCAGTAGAAATGGAAGTGTTCAGCTACAATGGCATGATAGACACTATTATGTCACCAATGGATTCCATTCGCTACCATAAATATTTCCTACGTTGCGGCATGATGTCCATCGATGCCAAGAGCGGATATGTCAAAGCCTATGTAGGTGGACCAAGCTTTGAGCAGTTCCAATATGACATGGCAACACGAGGCAGGCGGCAGGTTGGTTCTACCATCAAGCCTTATTTATACACATTAGCCATGGAAGAAGGCATGTGGCCCTGTGACAAGACCATTTATCAGCCTATCACCTTGATGGATGCCAATGGCATTCCCTGGTCACCCCGCAATTCAGACTCCAAAGCCGATGATTTGATTGGCAAGGAAGTGACTCTGCAATGGGGCTTGACCAATTCCAACAACTGGATTTCAGCTTATTTAATGAGTTTGTATACACCAGAATCCTTTGTTAAGCTGTTGCGTTCATTCGGAATGCGTGGTCCTATTGACCCGGTTGTTTCATTGTGTTTAGGTCCTTGTGAGATTTCTGTCGCCGAAATGGTTGATGCTTACACAGCTTTCCCGAACAAGGGTATCCGCATTGAGCCACTTTATGTAACACGTATTGAGGATAGAAATGGCAATGTCATAGCTTCATTTACTCCCAAAACCCATGAGATATTCAGCGAAGAGACCTCCTACAAAATGATTACCATGCTTCGCAATGTTATTGACCACGGAACAGGTGTCAGAGTGCGTTACCGCTATGGATTGGAAATGCCGATGGGTGGCAAAACCGGTACCACCCAGAACAACTCCGACGGTTGGTTTATGGGCTTTACCCCATCATTGGTAACTGGCGTGTGGGTAGGTGGTGAAGACCGTGCCATCCACTTCGACCGCATTTCCGATGGACAAGGAGCCAGCATGGCACTTCCCATTTGGGCATTGTATATGAAAAAGGTATTGGCCAATCCCGAAACCGGCTATTCTCCCATGGAAGAATTTGATATTCCAGAAGATTTTAACCCTAATGCAGGTTGCCAATAATGCAGAAGAAAAAGATATTTTGGTTGCTGTTTGTGCTGATGGGGGCATGTGCTTCCCTATCGGCACAACTTAACACAGAGCGTATTATGGCAATAGGGCGTAATGCGCTCTATTTTGAGGACTATGTGCTCAGCATACAATATTTCAATCAGGTCATCAAGATAAAGCCTTATATGGCTGAGCCCTATATGTACCGAGCCATAGCCAAGACCCAGTTGGGCGATTATTATGGTGCGGAAAAGGATTGTAACGAAAGCATCAAGCGTAATCCTTTTTTGCCGGGTGTCTATTATATCAGAGGGTTCATCTATCGTTCCATGGGGAAATATGCTGAAGCAGAAGCGGATTTTACCCATGCGCTGGAGTTTTCGCCAGAGAACAAGGCCTATTTGATGAACAGGGCCGACGTTCGCAGTCTTCAGGAGAAATATCAGGAAGCCAAAGAAGATGTAGACCTTCTTCTTGCACGTGAACCACATGCAGCTGACTTACATTTTGAGATGGGACGCATATTGCTGGCCGATAAGGATACAGCAGGAGCAGAGGCCAGCTTCAGCAATGTAGTCAAGTATGCCCCCTATGAATCAGCAGGTTGGAGTGCCCGAGGTTTTCTGAGAATGTCACAAAACCATTTGGACAGCGCTTTGGTTGATTTCAACAAAGCCATCGAATTGGGTTCCCAGTGGCCGGGCGACTACATTAACCGTGGTGTCATTTTCTATAAGAAACATGATTACCGCAATGCCTTGGCTGATTATGATGAAGCCATCCAACTGGCCCCCGACAATTTGCAGTGTTATTATAATCGTGGCACTTTGCGCAACGAGTTGGGCGATTACAATAACGCTTTGGCAGATTTCGACAAAGTGTTGGAGATTGACCCCAGTTGCATGGAAGGACGTTACCAGCACGGTATCATATCCTTGGAGTTGCGTCAATGGGAAACGGCTTTGAACGATTTCGATACCATCATATCCGTTCATCCCTATTTCTTGCCTGCCTACTATCTGGCTTCGCAAGCCGAACAAGCCATGGGCAATACAAAAGAAGCCTTTGCCTACCGAAAGAAAGCCTATGACCTGGAGGAGAACAAGGAAGAAATACAGAAACAGCGCAAAGCCGCAGCACTGAACACCGACGTCATGATGGCTGAGAACAGGCCCGCCAATGACAATAGAAAGGAATTCAGTGCACGTGCAGCCCAGGACATGGAAGAGAAATCGGGAAAGTATGATAACAATATACGTGGAACCATTCAACAGCAATATGTCGATATTGTCAATGAGCCCAATTTCACGCTCACCTATTATGCACGTACCAACAATATTAGGCAGACCAACTATTATCATCCGGCAATCGAAGAGCTGAAAAACAAGATTCAGATATCCGCTCCCATTAAGATTACCAATCAGGAGATTGCTCTCAGTGCCGATTTGATTGGCCGTCATTTTGAAGCTATCTCTACCCTATCGGAACGTATCAAAGCCCAGCCTGACGATGCTTATCTGTATTTGTCGCGTGCCATCGAGTTTGCCGTTGTTCAGGATTATGCCAGTGCCATTGAAAACCTCAATACCACTTTGCAGCTCAACGACAAGTTGGCATTGGCCTATTTCTTGCGTGCCAATTTGCGCTACAAGCTATTGGTTTATGCCAACAGCACGGATGATACTTCTTTGTGGAACGACATGCAAAACCGAATCAGCAATCCCAACGGAAAACTTCGACTTTCCACCGAAAACCAGTACAAATTTGAGTTTGAAATGATAGTGCGGGATTATGACAAGACCATTGAACTCTTGCCCACTTTCTCATTTGCCTATTTCAACAAAGCGAATGTATTGTGTCTGCAAAAGGATTTTGAGGCAGCCATAGAATATTACAAGCAAGCAATACAGATAGATAAAGACTTTGCCGAAGCCTATTATAACTTAGGCTTGACACAAATCTTCATCAATCAGACGACCGAAGGTATCAACAATTTGGGAAAAGCAGGAGAATTGGGCGTATATCAGGCATATAACCTTATTTCCCGCTTCCAAGACTAATTATCATGATGAAAAGGCTATTTATTAGTATTATAGGCATATTCCTGTCTACATATCTGTGTAATGCGCAATTATTGTGGGAAATATCCGGCAAAGGGATGCACACCAAGTCCTATATCTTTGCAACGGACAAGCTCATACCCATTTCCTTTTTGGATACAGTTCCGCAGCTCTATGCCATATACGCCAAATGTCCGATTGTGGTTACGGAGATGTTGCTCAATGTTGACACACGTTCCAAAATTGAAAAGGCAGCGTTACTGCCTCTGTCTCAGAACCTGCGTTCGTTTTATGACCCCACAGAATGCGCTTTGATTGATACGGTCTTGTCGGCTTCCTTGAAAATGGATTTCAATCAGTTGGCTATTTTCCGTCCGATATTTCTCACAGAGCTTTATAAAACCGAACTCTACAAACGATATTTAGGCTATGAGGAAGAGAAAAGCTCGGAGATATTTTTCCAATTGGTAGCCACTGAACAAGGCAAACGCATCCTCCCGCTCGACAATGCCGAAGAAGCTATTTTTTCCACGTTTTATAGAAAGAATTTGGACACACAGGCACAAGAACTGCTCCGGCTAATCGAAAATCCCGAGGACGAAATTGAACACAAAAGAGAACAGCTTCAATATTACCGGAAAGGGTTGATTACCGACATCTCCTACTCCATTCAAGCGCCTGCCAACAAGACAACCATCAACTATATCGACTATCAGGCTATTGTGAAGCGCAATGCCCGTTGGGCCACACAGATTCCCGCCTTAATGAAAATGGGAAGCTGCTTCATTGTGCTGAACGTTGATTATTTGGGCGGCGACAATGGTTTGCTGCAAATGCTGCGCAATGAAGGCTATCGCGTGCGCCCTGCCAATCGCAGGATAAAGTTGGGGAAGAAGAAGTATTGATAAGTGTTTGGTAATTTGAAAAAATGATGGCAGGATTATAAGAACTTCCTACTATGTTGCGAAATAAGCTTATGAATTTAGATATAACCAATGAAAACTTATATTTGCTATTACCCTGTAAAATCAGCCGTGTAGTGCAAATTTATTCCCATGAACACAACCTTTCGTTAATAGAAGCAATGCGCTGTTTCACTACTCGAATACATATAAGCGTCTTGCAGATGAATCTACAAAATTATGGCATTATGGGCCTGTAGCACTTTATCAGGAATTTATGGAAGAGTTGCAACAGCAAGAGAAAAAATAGATTTTCTAATCTTTCAATTGTACTTTCAAGCCTAAATGCAATGCTTCTGATATTTTTTCTATAAAGTTCTTTTTCATTACATTATTGCTATGGCTAATAAGCAACCATTCTTCTCCTAAGTCTTTGGTAGTGTTTAATTCACGTTATAAAGACCTATGTTTGCATCTTTTGGAGAGATTATTTATGCATTACTATTAATAGCCATCTAAAGTTCTAAATCAAGCTCCAATATCCATCCTTATCTGAACCAATGCGTTGAATGTGCTTTCCATTCAATTTTTTGATATGGCGTGCTATAGTTGCACGGCTAACGCTCAATATTTGTGCATATTCTTCGTAAGTGTAGTCAGGGTGTTCTTTGATGGCTAGTAAGAGTTGGCTAGTGATGTTGTAAGGCATTGCAGTCTCATTTACAGTATCACCCACAGTATCATTTGTGTCTTGTTGATACTGTAAAATTCTATTTTCCAGATTTGTGATATGCTGAGCCATCATAACATCTTGAATAAGCGTACTGTCTTCCTGCTCACGACTGTCAATCAAGGCTTGTATATATTCACCTTTTGATTCCTTTGTGACAATAGAAGGGATAAGCCCCAACTGACGTTGAATGATATTCATTACCAGTCTGCTGGTGCGTCCATTCCCATCTACCCAAGGATGGATTGTAACAAGACGGAAATGTGCTTCAAAACTGAAACGGTAACATGCTGCAATATTGTTCCTATTTATGAATGCCAATTCTTTGTTCAGCCAGCAGCAGAATTCGGTTACAGCATGTGGAACTTTCTGAAATGCCATATAGCTTCTACCACCCCAGCCTGCACTTACGTTGCAAAGGCGTAATTCTCCTTTTGAGGAATCAAACTTACCCCCTAAAGTGGAATATTCAGAACCTGTACGCCGCATAACTTTGGCAGAGAGCTCACATAGGAATTCAGCAGTATAAGGTTGCTGCTTTTGGATCCAATCAAAACCATAAACATAGGCGTTTTTCAAGTCCAAGTTCATCATTTGTTCACTCAAACTTCTCCCTTTTGCGGCAATTCCCTCATCAAACAAAAGTTGATTTTCTACTTCTGTTACCGTAGAGCCTTCAATTGCTGTAGAATGGGTTATAAGGGAGTAGAGATAGAATTTTTCATAATCTACCTGCTGTTCGACTCCTGATGCGTCATATCGGGAAAGGGTATCTATCAGTTTCTTATCTATCTCTTTCATAGTGGATAAGGACCATAAGCTTGGAACAAAGGTATAATATTTTCACTTATCTCCCAAACACTATGGATATAAAACAGCCATGAGCTATTCGAAAATCTCGAATAACTCATGGCTGAATTTATTAAAAAGTCACTGTATTACCTCAATCTGTCCAAGGAACGTACCAAAGCTTCGTCCTTGAAAATGCCACGAAATGCCATAATGGTCAGAATCAGGGAAATCAATGGGAAGGCCATACCTACTGTAACGCTGTACATCAGTTTTTCGATGTGGTGGCAAATCAGCCAATAATAATAGCCATAGAGCAGGTAGAAACCAATCATCAGCACCATATTGACAATGGAAAGACGCATTTGCAACACACGTTTCTTATAGAGGAAAATCGTGACTAAGGCAATGCAGCCCATAACCACCTGCAAAACAGCCATTGCCCATGTGGAATAGACAGATTCACCTGTTTCCGGATTGAGCAACCAAGCAAATTCCCAACTATAGACAGTGTCGGGTGCTACAAATTGACCAATGGGCAAAAAGCATTGGAATGCGCATAATAGTACTACAAGGACCAAATATACCGTTTGAATTCGTTGTAACATAATAGTTTCATTTTAAAGATTATACTAATTTTCTTACCCTGTCATTTTCCAGGATATAGACTTCGCCGGTAGCAGGACAAACCGCTTTGTTGTCGGCATTAAAGTGGAGCTTTTCGCCATATTCGCTCACCCACCCTATCTGACGTGCCGGATTGCCAACCATCAAAGCGTATGGTTTGACATCCTTGGTGATGACACTTCCTGCACCAATCAGGGCATAGGCACCAATCGTATGGCCACATACAATGGTGGCGTTGGCACCAATGCTTGCGCCTTTGCCTATCAGGGTCTGCCTATATTCATGCTTGCGGGATACGTGGCTGCGTGGGTTGATGACATTGGTAAACACCATGCTGGGACCCAAAAATACGTCGTCTTCACAAATCACACCCGTATATACCGATACGTTGTTCTGTATCTTGACATTGTTGCCCAGTATCACGTCCGGCGAAACGACTACATTCTGTCCGATATTACAGTCTTCGCCTATCCGACAATTGGGCATGATATGGGAAAAGTGCCAGATTTTGGTACCTTTCCCTATTTGGCAACCTTCGTCCACATAGGATGACTCGTGTTTGAAATAGTCGGTTTCCATAATTACATACCCGTATAGTTGCGAGGATTGATGGCGTGCAATTCCGCTTTTATGGCATCGCTTACATTCAAGCCCTCAATAAATTCATAGATAGACTCTGCTGTAATGGTATGATTGGTACGGGTCAATGCCTTCAATGCTTCGTAAGGTGAAGGATAGGCTTCACGACGCAAGATGGTTTGAATGCCTTCAGCGACAACCGCCCAGCAATGCTCCAAATCGTTATACAACGCTTCTTCATTCAGCAACAATTTGCCCAAGCCTTTCAATAGGCTTTGTGTGGCAATCATGGTGTGTGCAAACGGAACACCGACATTGCGCAACACGGTGCTGTCGGTCAAGTCGCGTTGCAGACGTGATACGGGGAGCTTCGTGGCCAAGTGGTCGAGCAACGCATTGGCTACACCCAAATTACCTTCAGCATTTTCAAAGTCAATCGGATTAACCTTATGAGGCATGGCAGAAGAACCTACTTCACTGGCTTTGATTTTCTGCTTGAAATATTCCATGGATACATAGGTCCACACGTCACGGCACAAGTCAATGAGAATGGTGTTGATGCGGCGCATAGCATCAAATTGTGCAGCCAGGTTGTCGTAGTTGGAAATCTGTGTGGTCCATTGTTCGCGTGAGAGACCCAACACTTCGTTGACAAACTTGTTGCCGAATGCTTTCCAGTCGTAAGAAGGGTAAGCCACATGATGTGCGTTGAAGTTGCCGGTTGCTCCTCCGAATTTGGCAGAGCAAGGAAGGGCTTTCAGTTGTTTCAACTGTTCTTCCAGACGGCTTACAAAGACCATGATTTCCTTGCCCAAACGTGTAGGAGATGCGGGTTGTCCGTGTGTCCTGGCAAGCATGGAAATATTGGCCCACTCTTCAGCCTTTTCGCGTAAGGTGGTAATTACGGTTTCTATTTCCGGATAATAGACATCTGTCAGTGCCTCGCGCATGGATAAAGGTATAGATGTGTTGTTGATGTCTTGCGAAGTAAGTCCGAAATGAATAAATTCCTTATGCTCGCCAAGTCCCAGCGCATCAAATTTTTCCTTCAGGAAATATTCCACTGCCTTGACATCATGGTTGGTGGTTTTTTCTATTTCCTTGATGCGTTCAGCATCTTCCACGCTGAACTCCTTGTAAATGGCACGTAAAGAGTCGAAAACACTCTTATCAACCCCCGACAATTGCGGAAGAGGCAACTCGCACAAAGCAATAAAGTATTCCACTTCCACCCGCACGCGGTAACGGATTAGAGCGTATTCAGAAAAATATTCACGATATTGTTTGGTCTTTCCAAAATAGCGACCATCAATCGGCGAGATGGCCAAAAGGCTGTTTCTGCTCATAAATTCGGTATATTAAAATAGTGCTTTAAAAATATCATTCAGGTTGGCATATAATACCAATGCCAAAAGGATAAACAATCCTATTGTATTGGCACGTTCCAAAAACTTGTCACCCGGCTTGTGGCCTGTTATCATTTCATACAGCAGGAACATGACATATCCTCCATCGAGCGCAGGAATAGGCAATATGTTCATAAAGGCAAGAATAATGGAAATCATGGCTGTCATCATCCAGAAAGTCTGCCAATCCCACATGGAGGGGAACAGGTTGCCTATAGCTCCGAATCCACCTATGCTTTTGGCTCCTTCTTTGGTAAATACCAGTTTGAACTGTTTCACATAGCTGACCAATGTGTTCCATCCCAATTCCACTCCAGCCGGAATGGCTTCAAAGAATCCGTATTCTATTTTCTTGGTTTTCAGGAATGTATAAGGATTTTTGGTGTATACGCCCAATTTTCCATTGGCATCGAGCAATACGCTCACATTGGTTAGAACGCCTTGTCGGTAGAGTTCCAGATGAACGGAATCGGAAGCGTGTCCCTCGAGTGCTTTTGAAACATCGTAAAACGCAGTTGTAGCAGTGCCGTTGACACTCACCAGACTGTCACCAGGCAGGAGCAAACCAGTAGCGGCTCCACCTTCAGCCACCTGGTCAACCACAAATGGGAAACGCGGTGCCATCAAATCCTGTTCGCCAGCGGCCAAAACCAATTGGGCAAAGTCTTGCGGCAACAGTACATGCACGGTATCGTTTTGCCGCAATACGGTTACGTCTTGTGCACCGTCAATCAACAGTTTCTGGATGATTTCACCTGTAGTTTCATACGGCACATTATCGATGGTCAGTATTCGGTCGCCATTTTCAAAACCATTTTCAAGCATGGTGTTGCTGTACTGATAGCCATAGACTGCATTTTCAACCGGCAGATATTCTTTTCCCCATGTGTGCAAAACCATCCCATAGATGAATAGAGCGGAAATGAAGTTGACCAAAACGCCACCCAATATGATGGGCAGACGCTTCCATGTGGGCAATGCACGATATTCCCATGGTTGCGGCTCTGATTTCATGTTGCTTGAGTCAGTGGTTTCATCCACCATGCCGGCGATGCTACAATAGCCTCCCAATGGCAACCAACCAATACCCCACTCAGTATTTTCCGGATATTTACGCCAGTCATCATCGTCCAGGGCTGCGCGGTCTTCATCGGTAAACGGTTCGTACATCACATTTCCCTTTTCATCTTTCATAGGGTCACCGTCAGCGTCAAGACGCATTTTCATGGAGGGTTCTACATTGGGTGCAAACCATTTGACCTGCCAACGGCCATTCACTTTTTTCCAACGGACGATGGAGAAACGGGGATTGAAAAACATATAGAATTTTTCTACACGTACCTTGAAAATACGTGCAAAGGTAAAATGTCCCAACTCATGCAAAACGACGAGCAACGAAAGACTCATGATGAGTTGAAGCGCTTTTATCAAAAATATTTCCATTCTTATTCTAATTACAAGGTTATATATTCAGAGGTATAGCGTCGTGTTTCAGTATCGCAAGCCACATAATCTTCATAAGCGGGTTCGGCTATAAATGGCATTTTAGCCATAACGCTCTCCATGATGTCACTCATTTCCAGAAATCCGATTCGGCCTTCCAGGAAAGCCTTTACCACCACTTCATTGGCAGCATTCAAAACGCAAGGAACGTTACCTCCCTTTTCCATTGCCTGATAGGCAAAGGCCAGATTACGGAATTTTGTTTTATCGGGAGCTTCAAAGGTCAGTGTGTTGTAACGCATAAAGTCGACACGTTCAAACGGGCTGTCCATACGTGCCGGATAGGTCAACGCATATTGGATGGGCAATTTCATGTCGGGCGTACCCAATTGGGCTTTGATGGAGCCGTCGGAAAATTGTACCATACTGTGGATAATGCTTTGGGGGTGAACCAACACATCAATCTGGTCTGTTTTCAGGCCAAAAAGCCATTTAGCTTCAATCACCTCAAACCCTTTGTTCATCATACTGGCAGAATCTATGGTTATTTTTGCGCCCATGGTCCAGTTAGGATGTTTCAGCGCCTGAGCGACAGTGACATGTGCCAATTCTTCCAACGAATGATTTCTGAAAGGACCGCCAGATGCAGTCAGGTATATTTTTTCCACTTTACTGTACTGCTCGCCTGCTAGACATTGGAAGATGGCAGAGTGTTCAGAGTCAACGGGTAAAATGGCACATTTATACTTCTCGGCAAGACCGCATATCAGTTCGCCAGCTACTACCAAGGTTTCCTTATTGGCCAAAGCGATTGTCTTTCCCGCCTCTATGGCTTTGATGGTCGGTAGCAGTCCTGCATATCCTACCATGGCTGTAACGACAATGTCAATAGGGGTCATTTGCACCATTTGTGCAATGGCATCAGCACCTGCATACACTTTTAAGGGCAGATTTTTCAATGCCTCTTTCAATGTATGATAATACGATTCGTTGGCTATACACACCACTTCGGGATGAAATTTCCGGGCTTGTTCGATCAA
This sequence comes from Candidatus Gallipaludibacter merdavium, assembly GCA_017694875.1. Classification (GTDB taxonomy): domain Bacteria; phylum Bacteroidota; class Bacteroidia; order Bacteroidales; family Paludibacteraceae; genus Gallipaludibacter; species Gallipaludibacter merdavium. Next base: position 3,915 of record JADIMG010000045.1, on the reverse strand, counting down.
CAATTCAATATTGTTGTTGCCGGTAATGGCATATAATTCAAACAAATCCGGGTGTTGTTCAATCACTTCAAGTGTTTGGGTTCCAATAGACCCGGTCGAACCCAGTATGGCTATTTTCTTCATTTTCCGGCTTAATAGGCAATAACTTCTTCCGGATTGACGGGAACGCCCTTTTTCCACAATTCAAATTCAAACCGGACACCAGAAGGCTCTTCCGATTCGCCCACCCTGGCAATGGCCTCACCGGCTCTTACCGATTCGCCTTTTGCTTTGAGCAGACGTGAATTGTTTTTGTATATTGACAAATAATCATCTTCGTGCTGAACCGCAATGACCCAAGCGTTTTCCAAGGTGAATTCCGTGGAAACAACAGTTCCCGACAACACGCTCAAAACAATTTCATCGGGCGTGGTGGCCAACACGATGCCAAATTGATTATTCATAGGATCAAAAGAAGCGGATATCACTCCCCGTACCGGTCGGAAGAACACATATTGAGAAGTACTGACGGTGCTCTGTGTTAAATTGAACAGATCCTTTTCCTCCATCTTTGCGCAGAAATCCTTTTCTGCCTGCGACTTTTCCAATGATATGCGTTCTCTCTGAATTAATGTTAGTGAATCTATAGAGGTAATGCTGTCTGCCTGAATTTCTCCCGACAACAAACTGCGCATTACGGTGATGTATTCATTTTGGACATTGAGCGCGTTTTGCAGCGAATCCACGCGCATCAGTTCGTCCATGACCACTTCGCGTACGCTGGCGTCTTCAAATCCAGGTAAATAACGTTTTATTGGAGTAAAGAAGATAAGTAAGGTTAGCAAGATAAAGGTGATTAGAAAAAACACACATGTCCACACAAAAACACTGAAGCGTGACAAGCGGGCATGCCACGCCTCTTCAAGGGTGTTTTCATTCAATATGGAAACACGATACTTAAAGCGGATTTTTTCTAAAAGACTCTTGTGCTTACTCACGTTCAATTATTTTGCAGCTGTCCAATAACAACGTTTAGGTGAAACAATTGATCCGTCGGCTTTCAAACTGGCCATTGCTTTGTCAACCACTTTTCTGTCCAAACCTGAAATTTCTGCTATCTTACCTGCATTTAATGGTTCTGCTGACTGTTTCAACACTTCTAATACCTTTTCTGTTGCTTCCATAATAAACTTTTATTTTAAAATGAGCTTTCTATTTGTCATGTCTGACAATACAGACTTTCTATCGTTGCAAAGATACAAATAATATTCCACTTTTGAATGTATGAAACAACAAACTTTCCAATGTTTTCCTTACGAAGAGTGCGAGTGGCGGGTAAGCAAGCTTTGTATTTAGTTACTGAATTTGGGCGGCGCCTCACCAAAATCCAAGCAAGCTAGGTGTTGTTTTCGGCTTGCACCAAATTTGCCTCTGCACTCACCTTTCGCTATCTCTGAATAAGATAGGATGCGCCTCGGCATAGTCAAATTGTGAAACTTTGTTTCCCATTTGCCTCTGCACTCACCTTTCGCTATCTTTGTACCCAAAAGATGACTGTATGTACAAAAAAATAGTTTTAGCACTTTTTCTGTCTCTTGTCGCCGTAACTATTATGGCACAAAACATTCCTTTGCGTGTTAACGGCCAATATTATGTGGAAACAGACAATCTTACCGGTGTAGATCAGGTTATTGTGTTCAAATCCATTGATGCCAGTGCATCGATTACCTATACGGGGGGAAAGACTCCAGTGATATGGACGGCCTTCGACGGGACACTATTGTTGAATGGAACAGATGAATTCAACAACTTGGAGAATAACATGGGGTATATACTTACAGCCGGTACGGGCAGCACGAAAGACAGTGTCACTTTTTATGTGATAGATTACGAGGCCAACTTACCGACCCTCAACAGTCTGATGGTGGATGAAAGTTTTGAGAGCTCCTGTGAGGAAACCTGTTTGTTGCTGGATGCTGTGATTCCCCCACTCTCCTATCAGGAGCCAAACGGAACTACACATTCTCTGGAACAGACTTTTCGCGTTTCCTATACAACCTTGCAATGGAGCGATGATTCCTGGCAGGAAATAACAAAAGACACAACAGTGAATGCAGCCACAACCCTATTTGTCACTGCGCCACTTACCAATACGACGTTTAAAGTCACATATACGACCTATACGGACGAACTTAACATAACAGATACCATCAGTGTAGAAAGTGATATTTACCAGGCAATAGCCATTGATATGCATCCCACTTCCATAACGGAAGTACGTACTGCTACCAATGAGATTGACCGCCCTTCAGAAACAACAACCATCAAAGGTTCTGCACCACTGGTTATACAATTTCTTGCGAATGCCAATGAGCCTGTCGCCCAATATTACAATTGGCAGATTAAACGGGGTTCGGAACTTTTGGCACAGCGGACAGACAGAGAACACCGCTACAGTTTTGAAGATGCCGGTATATATGATGTGACATTAAAAGTAAGCAACGCGGCCGGTTGTATGGATACCATCTCATTTAGAATAGAAACCTCGGTTTCTTCTTTAATGGTTCCGAATGTGTTTACTCCCAATGGAGACGGTAAGAACGATGAATTCAGAGTGGCTTATAAATCCATTATTACCTTTGAAGGATTTGTTTACAATCGTTGGGGACGCAGAGTGTTTACATGGACAGATCCTGGCAAGGGATGGGACGGCAACATCAACGGCCAACCGGCAAGTCCTGGTGTCTATTTTTATGTAATCCAGGCAGAAGGTTCAGATGGTGTAAAATATCGCTTGAAAGGTGATGTTACTCTGATTGGCAGATAAAGAAGGACTTCTTTCCTAATGCAAGAAAACCATATCATGACTCCGCAATCCGCAATGGAGCTCTGATATGGTTTTTCTATATGCTGGAACGTTTGTAACTTATTTCATGATGTCTAAGCCCCCAATCTGTTTATTCCGCTATATTTCTTTGGAGAGAAGTCTTGCTTGTGCGAAAAAATTCCAATAGCCTTTTCCCATCCAATAGCAGCATGGGCTTGAAAAATATTGCTCAGGCTTTTGGGTCAAGAATCAGTTCTCCAAAACAATCTGGCCTATGGAAGTCGGGTTCAGGACTATCAATGGGACTCCAACTCAAGTAATGGGGTTCTTCTGTCAAATCAGCACATTTGTAGAAGTTTGCATACAATTTCTCCGGAAGTTTTACTCCAATTCCCATGATTGAAAAAGGAATTTCCACAGCAATTTCCCATTCAAAAGTACCTATCATTTCGCAAAACGGACGTTTACCTGCACTGGCATAACGTTTTATATGCTTTAGTTCATCCTCGCTAATCAAGACCTTTCCCTCATTTCTTGATATGCGATGAGCCACACGGCAAGTTCCAATACAATTGAATTCAAAGTTCCAGTAATGCTGTTGGCCGGGTATCTGGCAGAAAAATTCCACACAACTATCTTCGCATACCGGTTCCTGGTCATGACTATGTACAGCGCGCAGACAATTGCCGTTTACGTGAAAGCGGATATAAAGACAGGTGTCATTATGGGCAAGGCTGAAACTGGCAATAGGAGCATAAGGAAAAAGTTTGGGCCAATTGACTTGATCTATTGCACCTCGCGCTCCTTTGTTTTCCAAATTCTGGCACACTTCATACATCGTCTTACGGTCTAAATCTTCCAGATAAGGTACGTGTATAGGTTTTACCTTCGTTTCCATAGTAAATATTTTTTTGCAATATTACGGAGAAAAAACTATTCATCCAAACAAATCGGACATAAAAAAAGCCCTGAGCGAAATGAGGGCACTGAAAAAGTAATCACAATTCAGTCCACTCTGCAGAGTAACTAAAAATATAGAGTTCGCCAACTCCTTATCGAGGATTTGACGAACTCTAATTTTTATTGATAGGTCGGTTATATATGACGCT
>JADIMG010000044.1 GCA_017694875.1 Candidatus Gallipaludibacter merdavium | reverse complement strand
TAAATCACTGTAATTGCTGAACGGTATCGCCTGTTGAGTGGGTAGCATCTTTATCTGTTTTATAAAGATAAAGATACCCAAAAATCGGCATATATCCAAAATATTTATTGGGTATATGCCGATTATATCAGTCGGTTGTCCTATGAAAGGACTTTTTCAGTGCCCTCAGCGAAATCAAGGCTTTTTTTAATTCTCCTTAGAAAAGGATTAGTATTCCATGTTGGCCATACGTTTGTAGCTGTTATAACGCCATTTAGCATTGTCTTCAGCAGCTTTGAACAATTCTTCGGCTTCGTTTGGATATTGTTTCATTACAGAAGCATAACGAACTTCTCCTTTGAGGAAGTCTTGGAATTTGCTGTAATCCGGTTCCTTGCTATCGAGTGTAAACGGATTCTTTCCTTCTGCTTCGAGAGCTGGATTATAGCGCCACAAATGCCAGTAACCGCATTCAACTGCTGCAGCTTCTTCGGCTTGTGATTTACCCATACCTTTCTTCAAGCCGTGGTTGATACATGGAGCATAAGCGATAACCAATGATGGTCCATGATAAGCTTCAGCTTCACGCAAAACCTTCAAGCATTGTGCCTGGTCAGCACCCATAGCGATTTGAGCTACATATACATAACCGTAAGTGGTTGCAATCATACCGAGGTCTTTCTTGCGTACACGTTTTCCGGCAGCAGCAAATTTAGCAATAGCGCCAAGAGGTGTTGCCTTTGAAGCCTGACCACCTGTATTGGAATATACTTCCGTATCAAGAACCAAAATGTTAACGTCCTTACCAGAAGCAATTACGTGGTCCAAACCACCGTAACCGATATCGTAAGAAGCACCGTCACCACCGATAATCCATTGGCTGCGTTTGATGATGTATCCGCTCAATGCGCTGATTTGTTTGCAGATATCGCAATCGCAAGCATTAACAGCTGGGATAATCTTTTCAGCCAATTCTTTGGTCTTGGCTGCATCATTTTGGTTTTCTATCCATTCTTTAAACCAGCCTTTCAATTCGTCTGAGCAGCAAGAGCAGCTTTGTGCATCAGTCATCAAACGAGTCAAGCGGGCACGCATTTTTTCGTTGGCCAATTCCATACCCATACCAAATTCGCAGAAATCTTCGAACAAAGAGTTAGCCCATGCTGGACCTTGACCTTTTTCATTGGTTGTATATGGAGTTGAAGGAACAGAGCCTGAATAGATGGAAGAACATCCCGTTGCGTTGGCTACCATTTCACGGTCACCGAACAATTGAGAAATCAATTTTACGTAAGGAGTTTCACCGCAACCAGAGCAAGCACCAGAGAACTCAAACAACGGAGTTGCAAACTGAGAGTTCTTTGGATTGGATGCAATGTCAACCAAGTGTTGTTTTGATTTGACATTAGCAACACAATAGTTCCAATTTTCTGCTTCTGCCAATTCCTGTTCCAGTGGAACCATTTGCAATGCTTTGCCTGTTTTGGGATTGCCCGGACAAACGTCAACACAGTTGCCGCAACCCAAGCAGTCCATAACACTTACTTGCATACGGAAGTGCATGCCTTTCATAGCAGCAGGAGCCTTCATTTCCAAAGTAGCACCCTTGATGCCAGCCACTTCAGTGTCATCCATTACGAACGGACGTATGCAAGCGTGAGGACAAACGTAAGCACACTTGTTACATTGGATACAGTTATCTGCCGTCCATGTAGGAACAAATGCAGCCACACCACGTTTTTCATATTTAGCAGTGCCTTGATGCCATGTTCCGTCTTCGATGCCCTTGAATGCAGAAACTTTCAGCAAATCGCCGTCTTGGGCATTGATTGGACGAACAACATCATTGATGAATGCAGGGTCATTGTTTTCAACCACTGGATCAGCAGGAAGATTTGACCATGCTGGATCTACTGTCAATTGTTGGTATTCACCACCACGGTCAACAGCAGCATAGTTCTTGTTGACAACGTCTTCACCCTTCTTGCCGTATGATTTAACGATGAATTTCTTCATCTGTTCGATAGCCAAATCAACAGGAATTACGCCTGTAATACGGAAGAATGCAGATTGAAGGATAGTATTGGTACGGTTGCCCAAACCAATTTCCTGTGCAATTTGTGTAGCGTTGATATAATATACGGTGATGTTGTTGTCAGCAAAGTATTTCTTTACCTTGTTTGGCAGGTGCTTTGCCAATTCTTCGCCCGTCCAGATGGTGTTCAGCAAGAAAGTACCGTTTTTACGCAAACCACGGGTTACATCATACATGTGCAGATAAGCCTGAACGTGGCATGCAACGAAGTTAGGTGTATTTACCAAATAGGTAGAGCGGATTGGGTGGTCACCGAAACGTAAGTGTGAACAAGTGAAACCACCTGACTTTTTAGAGTCATAGGCAAAATATGCCTGGCAATATTTATTGGTGTTGTCACCAATGATTTTTACAGAGTTCTTGTTTGCACCTACTGTACCGTCAGCACCCAAGCCATAGAATTTAGCTTCGAACATGCCTTCGCCGCCCAAAGCGATTTCTTCTTTCTTAGGAAGAGAAGTGAATGTTACGTCATCTTCAATACCTACAGTAAAGAGGTTCTTTGGTTGTGGCAAAGCCAAGTTTTCAAATACAGCCAAGATTTGTGCAGGAGTTGTGTCTTTTGAACCCAAACCATAGCGTCCACCTACTACAAGCGGAGCGTTTTCTGTGCCATAAAGAACGTCTTTTACGTCCAGATACAAAGGTTCGCCGGTTGCACCCGGTTCTTTTGTACGGTCCAAAACAGCAATACGTTTGGTTGTTTTTGGCAGAGCAGCCAAGAAATGTTTAGCAGAGAACGGACGATACAAGTGAACGGCTACAAGACCAACCTTTTCACCTTTTGCAACGAGATAGTCAATAGCTTCGCGGGCAGCTTCTGTTACTGAACCCATAGCGATGATTACACGTTCTGCATCTTCTGCACCATAGTAGTCAAACAAATGGTATTTGCGTCCAGTAATCTTGGAAATTTCGTTCATGTATTCCTCAACGATAGCAGGAACAGCTTCGTAATAAGGATTGCTGCTTTCTCTGTGTTGGAAGAAGTGGTCAGGGTTTTCAGCCATACCACGTGCTACCGGTTTATTAGGATTCAAGGCACGTGCACGGAATTCAGCCAATGCATCCTGGTCAATCAGGTGTGCAAGGTCTTCGTTTTCCAACATTTCGATTTTCTGGATTTCATGAGATGTACGGAATCCGTCGAAGAAGTTCAAGAAAGGAACACGGCTCTTGATAGTTGACAAGTGTGCCACTGCAGCCAAATCCATTACTTCCTGTACAGAACCTTCACAAAGCATTGCAAAACCGGTTTGGCGGCAAGACATTACGTCCTGGTGGTCACCAAAGATACACAGTGCATGAGAAGCCAAGGTACGAGCGGATACGTGGAATACGCAAGGTAGCAATTCTCCGGCAATTTTATACATATTAGGAATCATCAGCAACAAACCTTGCGAAGCCGTATAGGTAGTGGTCAAGGCACCTGCCTGTAGAGAACCATGTACGGCACCGGCGGCACCAGCCTCCGATTGCATTTCCTGTACCAATACTGTTTCACCAAAGATGTTTTTACGTCCTTGGGCAGCCCATTCATCAACATATTCAGCCATTGTTGACGATGGAGTGATAGGATAAATTGCTGCAACTTCTGAGAACATATATGAAATATGTGCTGCAGCCTGGTTTCCATCACAAGTCAAAAATTTCTTTTCTTTTGCCATGTTATTAATTAATTAGAGAAATGTTTTACAATCATTTATACCTACAAATTCGGGGATTCCACCCGATTTCATCAATAAGCTACATATAATGACAATTATTCATGTAAGATTTTGGGGACAAAGATAGATATTATTTTCTGATTTTGCAATGTGGAGTTAGCAAAATTTCCTTTTCCACACAGATTGTTGACATTATTTACCGTCAATAAATGCATCATTATTATTTCATTTCAACAAAAATTATTTTGGAAGGTGGAATTGGCACAACTATTGACTATACATAAACCATGCATTCTATTTGTATGCATAACATATTTAATATCAAATCAATAATCTGCATTATGGCGTGGTTACAGACAATAGGACTGTGTCATAATGGCAGTATAATATGACATAGTTATATGAACTACGACGAATTTTCAGACAAATCTTTTTTTGATTCCGAGAACAAGGAAACAGAAATTATACCTATTATAGAATCTGACGACTCTGGTGATATGATTCCTTTGGAGCCCAATGAGGTATTGCCCATACTGCCTTTGCGCAATATGGTTTTATTTCCTCATGTAATGCTTCCTATTACTGTGGCTCGTCCGAAATCACTCAAGCTGGTACGTAGCATGTTCAAGCAGGAGAAGCTGATTGGTGTATGTACGCAGAGAGACAAAAACACGGAGGAACCCGAAGGAGAGGACTTATATAATATCGGTGTGGCAGCAAGGATTGTACGTATCTTTGAAATGCCAGACAATTCCGTTACCGTTATCCTGGAAGGACAGGAGCGTTTTGAAATGGAAAAAATTGTAAGCAAGCGTCCGTATCTGAAAGCCATAGTCAATGCAAAACCCGAAGCAAATCCACAGACCAAGGACAAGAAATTCATTGCCATTATTTCCAACATTAAAGATATGGCTCTGAAGATTATTGATGGTAATCTGCCTGCTGAAGCCGCATTTGCTTTGAGAAACATTGAAAATCCTTTCGTTTTGCTCAACTACATTTGTGTAAATTTCAAATTCAAGGTTGAGGAGAAACAGCGTTTGCTTTCCATTGACGATTTTGTTGAACGTGCATACGCCTTGATGGAGTTGATGAACACGGAATTGCAAATGCTGGAAATCAAGCGTTCCATTCAAGACAAGGCCAAGGAGGATATCGACCGTCAGCAACGTGAATATTTCCTGCAACAACAGATACAGACCATTCAAAAGGAATTGGGCGGAAATACGCCTGAAAAGGATATTAATGATTTTCGGGAACGTGCCAAGGATAAGAAATGGAGCGAAAAAGTAGCAGCCACATTTGAAAAAGAGCTGAAAAAGTTGGAACGTATGCATCCGTCAACACCTGATTACAGCGTGCAGCTCAATTATGTGGAAACCATGCTCAACTTGCCGTGGAATGAATTTACAGCTGACAATTTCGATTTGAAGCGGGCACAACGTGTCTTGGACAAACAGCATTATGGTATGGAAAATGTCAAGGAACGTATTTTGGAATATTTGGCCGTGCTCAAACTGAAAGGGGACATGAAATCGCCTATTATCTGTCTGTATGGCCCTCCGGGAATCGGTAAGACTTCGTTGGGACAATCTATCGCTGATGCCCTGGGACGAAAATATGCACGAATATCTTTGGGTGGTTTGCATGATGAAGCCGAGATTAGAGGACACAGACGTACCTATATCGGTGCCATGCCAGGACGTATCATTGAAAACCTGAAAAAGGTGCAATCATCCAATCCAGTCTTTGTGCTGGACGAGATAGACAAGGTTACTTCCGATTATAAAGGTGACCCGTCATCCGCCTTGCTGGAAGTGCTCGACCCGGAACAGAACAATACGTTCCACGACAACTTCCTTGACATCGACTATGATTTGTCGCATGTATTGTTCATCGCTACAGCCAATAATCTGGGCACTATTCCCAAACCCCTACTCGACCGTATGGAGCTGATTGAAATGAGCGGTTATCTGGCTGAAGAGAAAGTGGAGATTGCCCATAGACATCTTGTGCCAAAAGAGATGAAAAACCATGGTCTCACGTCTGAACAATTGGAATTGGACCGTCCCGTGTTGCGTCAGATTATTGAAGATTATACACGAGAATCCGGTGTGCGTGAACTGGACCGTCAGATTGCCAAACTGATACGTAAAGTGGCACTTAAAATCTCTATGGAACAGGAGTATAATCCCAAAGTCTCCAAAGCTGATTTGAAGGAATATTTAGGCGTTGCCCGCTATTCACGCGATGAGTATGAAGGGAACGACTATTATGGCGTGGTAACCGGTTTGGCATGGACACAGGTGGGAGGAGAGATTTTGTATATCGAATCCAGCCTAAGTGCCAGCAAAGCTCCAAAACTCACATTGACCGGTAATTTGGGAGATGTGATGAAGGAATCGGCTATCATTGCTTTGGAATATATCAAATCGCATGCAGAAGCTTTGGGCATCGATCCAGAGTTGTTTGAAAAGAACGATGTGCATGTACACGTTCCAGAAGGTGCTATCCCCAAAGACGGTCCTTCAGCGGGTATTACCATGACCACAGCTTTGGCCTCCTTGTTTACGCAGCGCAAAGTGCGCAAAGCATTGGCCATGACCGGTGAAATGACTCTTCGTGGTAAGGTTCTTCCTGTTGGTGGTATCAAGGAAAAGATTTTGGCTGCCAAACGCGCCGGCATCAAGGAAATCATGCTTTGCGAGGACAACCGCAAAGATATTGAGGAAATCAAGGAAGTCTATCTGAAAGGCTTGCAATTCCACTATGTGAAAGATGCTATGGAAGTTTTGGATTATGCTTTGCTGAAAAAGTAAAATCAAGCTAGCTTTACAATAGAAATCGGGCTATTCTTTGGTGAATAGTCCGATTTTTTGTTGTTTTTTAGGAGTATTGAAAATCCGAAAGTGCCTTGAAAACCTGAACGGGAAAATCAGAAAGTGCACAAAATCAAAGCTTTCTATCCCTTCCGATGATGCCGTCAAAAAGACCGTCTATCTTTCACTTATGGAGATTGAGAAGAATTACCAGAGATTCCTTCTTTTCACATAAAGCATCATCAAATCAAGTACAACGAAGTCTTTTATTTTCAACTCTGTTATTATTTCCTTAAACTCTGTACATAGGTGAGCATACTTCTGATATACTTTTGTTCCATGTTCGAATCTAATATCATACTTATGCATAATCTCCTCTGTCACTTTATTCCATAACATATATTTCTGCGGGTCATGAACAGCAAGCACCTTTGTAATCATATTTTTATCACACCCGCGTATTTTGTATTCCTCTGTTGCAGCCCTATATCGTTCTTCAATACTTTCATCATCATTACAGAGAAAACGAAACAAATACCTCAATTTATGAGATTTAACCGCTCGTTTTAAATCCTTCTTATAGCTTTGTCTGATGTTCCCAAGTTCCGTTATCTTCAAGAACTTATCAATGTCGATATTTGCAAAATCGTTATCATAATCTATGGCTTCCCTTATTTTTGCTACTGTATCTGTTCTCTTTTTGCAAATCTCCTTATATTCCTTATTCTCTCTCATTTCTTTCAGTTTTTCCTTCAGACTATCGAACAGACGCTTCTTCTCATTAGTCTTATTCAGTATACGCCTAATATTAGACTTTCTATTGTTTTCTTCTTCCTTCCATTTCCGGCTGTATTCCTTATACTCGATGAGAAAATCATCTGTTATACATAGAGACTTGTTGAATATGTTTTCAAACCAACCTAATATATTATTACATTCGTCTTGATTTTCTACCTTATAGAATACTTCGATATTATTGAGCAATCCTCCTTCTGTAAAGTTTCCGGAACCTATGTAAGCCACTAATGATTTATTTTTCATTCTAAAGATATAAACTTTAGGATGAAAAAATGATTCTGTATATATTTTTGCTTTCTTCTTATAGCTGTTTTTAAGTGCTCTTAAAACATCTAGAGGTACTGGTAAATCTACGCCCGTAACTATTCGAAGGTTACAGTTTTTAGGGATATTCTGCAAGGCATTAATTGCATATTTGCTGCACAAAGCAACAGCAATGTTAACCTCTATGGACCTAGAAAGTAGATTTTCTATTTCATCCTTTATCGCAAATTTAATTTTTTCCATAAATAGAACGATATTGACTCTTATTGATTTGTTTAATTGGAAGAGTTCATCATTATTGGATTGCCACCTCTGGATGCAGTTCTTTATAATATTCTGCAAAAAGACGTGCGGCTGTTTCCACCATCATGGAGCATGGGCGTTTCTTGTAATAGCTCTCTGTGCGAGCTTCCGCATTGGGAGTAATGGATGTATCTTTGTTTAGGCCTAAGAGTTCAGCACAGATAAGAGAGCCATTTTCTTCCTTAAATTGCTGAGCCAGGCGTTGGACATCCTTATAATTAGCTGACTTACCTTCACGATCGGCACCATCTGAAGCCGATTTTTCCAAGCCCACTAATGTAAACATACCACATGCTGCACCACATGTCATGCGCATACGCCCAATGCCACCACCGAATGAAGCTGCAAAACGCATGGCTTTCTTGGGGTCAAAACCATATAAATCGGCAAATGCACCCACCACTGATTGAGAACAATTATAGCCTTCCTTAAATAAGGCAACCGCCTTCTGTATTCTATCTTCCATACAAATCTGATTTTCCATAAAAATAGCAATTAGTCTTTTCTATAAAAATTACTTATAACGGACAAGTGTAAAAATGCTTACCATTTGTCTTGGTGCCATATGCAATGGCATGCGTAGGACAATAATGATAACAAGCCAGACAATTGAGACAACGGCCTTGCCATTCGGGCATAAGTTTGCCTTCTTTTGTGGGATTAGGCTTGACAAGCTGTATATTGCCTGCTGGACATGCCTGTTGGCATTTGCCACATCCTATGCAGGTGTTTGCATTGGCTGCAAATCCTTTATCACTGGTTGTATATTGAATAAACAAGGGATAAATGACCTTGGATTTCAATCCTGCCACTGTTCCATGATGGGTAAAATCACCTTTGGCATGGCTCTTTATTTGTGCTGCTATGTGTTGGATGCAACCCGGTGCTTCCGCCAGTTTCCGATTGCGTCCTTCCGGTCTGTCCACATCAAATCCTGGGAAAAGTACATAGGTATTGGGCATAGCTATAGAATAGCCAGCATCAGCCTGCACACCGTTTTTTTCCATTACCCCACTCCACATTTCAAATAATCGTCCCACATCATCACCACAAGTGCTGAGCATGTAAGCATAATTCTTGCCTGGTTCATAGCCTTGTATATGCATGTTTTCCAATAGACTGGAGAGGTATTTGGGCAGTCCCCATGAATGTACGGGAAACACAACGCCCAAAGGTTCATTTTCTGAAAGAGTAATCGTTAGAGTTGGGGCATCCTTTACCATATAGTTACGCAAATCAACCAATCGCTGTTCGCCTAATTCATTGGCCAATGTATTTGCCACATAACGGCTGTTGCCCGTTGCTGAAAAATAGAGTATCATATTGTCTAATTTATAGGACAAAATTAAGCAAAAGTCAGAATACGGCAAAGTGAAATCATATATCCCCTCTAACAAGGAGTTATGCATTCTGTGATTCCTTCCCTTTAAGATAAGTTAAGACCTACAGAGCGGTGTTTGCCCTAAGGTTTCACTACCTTTGTAACGCAAAAACAAACAAAGACTTATGAGAGAAGAAAAAGACTTGAAGGACATCACCCTTTTGGGGGCGAGCCATACCACCTATCCTACTGACTATGCACCAGAAGTGTTGGAAACATTTGACAACAAACATCCGGAAAACGAATACCTTGTTACATTCAATTGTCCGGAATTTACAAGCCTGTGCCCCAAGACAGGGCAACCCGATTTTGCCAAAATCATTATCAACTATATTCCACGTATGAAAATGGTGGAAAGCAAATCACTGAAACTGTATTTGTTCAGCTTTAGAAACCACGGCGATTTCCATGAAGATTGTGTAAACATCATCATGAAGGACTTGGTGAAACTGATGGACCCGAAATATCTGGAAGTAATTGGACTTTTTACACCTCGTGGCGGTATATCCATTTATCCTTTTGCCAATTATGCAGATGATGAGCACAAGGATTTGGCCAAACAACGTATGTTGATGAACTTCAGAAACGAATAGAAATGAAAGACGGAATTATTGTATTGTCTGGCGGCATGGACAGTGTTACCATGCTCCATGAATTTGCCAGTGAAATCAAGGTGGCCGTATCGTTTGATTACGGCTCCAAACACAATGCCAAGGAAATACCTTTTGCAGCCCTCCATTGCCAACGATTAGGCATACAGCATATTGTTATTCCTTTGGATTTCATGACCCGCTATTTCAAAAGCTCACTTCTTATGGGCGGTGAGGATATTCCAGAAGGCAATTATGACGACGAAAACATGAAAAGTACGGTGGTGCCTTTCCGCAATGGTATCATGTTGTCAGTTGCAGCCGGATTGGCAGAAAGTCACGGACTGAAACGTTTATTCATTGCCAACCACTTTGGCGACCATGCCATTTATCCCGATTGTCGGGCCGGATTCATCAAAGCCATGAGCGAAGCCGTGAGTGAGGGCACATACGAACACATTCGCATTGAAGCGCCCTACACTGACATTAACAAAACAGACATTGCCAAACGGGGCGCAAAACTGGGCATCAATTATGCGGAAACCTGGAGTTGCTACAAAGGCGGAGAGAAACATTGCGGTAAATGCGGTACCTGCATGGAACGCAAAGAAGCCTTCAGAGAGGCCGGACTGATCGACCCAACCATTTACGAAGAATAAAAAACTACAGCATATTATGAAAAGAATCTGGCTATTGACGGCTTGTTTGGCCGTGTTGATGCTCGCGAACGGGCAAATCAAGACGGAAAGGGTGCCGTTCGTGGAACGGGACAGCGTTTTGAGCATGGATATATATACGCCAACGGAAACATTGGACACGCTACGTCCATGTGTGGTGTTTGTGTTTGGCGGTGGTTTCATTCGTGGTGCCAAAGATGAAAAAGAAAATGTAGCCTATTGTCGTGCTTTGGCGGAAAGGGGCTATGTTTCCGTTGCCATTGACTACCGATTGGGCATGAAAGGAGTTACCAAAGTGGGGGTATTCAATTATCACCCGTTGGAGAACGCCATACAGATGGCTGTGGAAGATTTGTATGCTGCCACCAACTATTTGCTGGAACATTCCGATAAGCTGGGCATTGACACAAAACGCATCATTATCAGTGGTTCAAGTGCAGGCGCCATTACCGTATTGCAAGCCGATTATGAGTTGGCTAACCAAATGGAAGCTGCCAAGGTGTTGCCAACGGATTTCCACTATGCAGGCGTCGTGTCGTTTGCAGGAGCCATCTTCAGCCACGAAGGCAAGCCCGACTATAAACGTAACCCTGCCCCTACCCTTATGTTTCACGGCATGAATGACGAGTTGGTTCCATACAAGAAAATCCAACTCGGACAATTGGGCTTTTTCGGCAGTAATGAAATTGCCAAGCAGATGGAAAAATATGAATTTCCGTTCTACATCTACCGCTATCGGGATATGGGACATGAAATTGCCAGCATTCCCATGGAAAAGAATATAGAGGATATAGACCGCTTTATAAAAGACTATGTAATCAACCAATATCCTTTACGCAAGGATATCACGGTAAAGGATGAACGGATAAAAGCAGGGAAAAACTGGAAACCGGAAGATTTGTACAAAAATTAGGATAGAATCTTCTTGATGTGCAAATAGGGATATTCTCCCATAAACAGTTCGGCAAAAACGCCGGAACAGATATTGTCGTCTATCTGTTTGACGGTCCACCATTTGAGTCTTTGTCCATATTTCGGGTCAATTTCCATGTTCAATTCCGTCTTTAATTGGATGACATAATAATATATGGCTGCGTTGCCAGCCTGTATCATATTGGTGTAATAGCTCTTGTACTCCACATGTTCTGATGGATGGAAATTGAGTGCTTTCTTTACCAGTCTTTCCAGACACTTTTCCATCGTCTCACCATACCTGACATGTGAACTAATCGTCGTATCCCATAAATTCGGATAAAACATGTCATTGGAATTGCGTAAGCGTAACAACAACCTGTTGTTGTATACGAAAATGATTCTGACAACCGGGTGCAGGTATTTACCTGGGTTCTGCAAACTTTCTTTCCTTTCAACCGCTCCAATGACCTTACCTTGTTTGTTAATAATTGGCCACCATTCTTCCTGCCCCAACTGTCCCCTTATCATGTACACTCTAACCGTTTCATACAATGCAGCCCCAACAAGCAACACTGTATATAGATTGTTTATTTTTCCGTAAACCTGTGACGTTTCCCATAGATATTGGCAACATATCCATGCTAATATGTGGAAAACCAATAAAATCAGGAACATTCGCATGGTTCTGAAAAACTCATGTAGGTTATTGACCATGGGGATGCCCCTAAAATTGTTTAGGAAAAGCTTTTTGATAGGTTTCTGCAAGGAGAGAAGAACCACAATAACACCCGAAGCTATTATTTCAAACGCAATAGATTGGATGTGTTGAAATATGGGAAGCAAACAGACAAGTAATGTTGCACCGCAAATCAAAATATAAAGCAAGGAAATTGATACATGCCAAGAGAAAATGGCCAGTTGCTTATTGTAGGCAAAAGCAAGGAGAATAATAGCCAGGGGCAACGAGAGATACAACGCTATTGGCAATCCCCAATAATTGCCGACTATATTGAACAGAATCAAAGGTAGAAAGTCGACTATGGGATTGACAAAAGACATATTAATCAATTGCTTGGATGGCCGCATAGTAAATGGTATTTTCTATGAAAAAAACAACCCTCACCTGAGATTTGTTCAAGCAAGGGTTATAATTTTTGTATAAATGGTAAGTTGTTCTCCTACCCTATACGAGCTGCGAAATTCGGGCAACGTATTTGCCAATGATATCAAATTCTATATTCACAATCGTCCCTTTTTCAATTTGATGGAAGTTGGTGTGTTCATAAGTATATGGAATAATGGCCACCTGGAATGTATCCTTTGTCGGATTGCAAACCGTGAGGCTGACACCATTGACAGTTACAGAACCTTTGTCAACGGTCAGATAACCATGACGTGCCTTTTCCTTGTCAAACGGATATTGGAATGTGAAATAGTGGCTGCCGTCCACCTGCTGTTTTTCGATACAAGTAGCAGCCATATCCACATGGCCCTGTACGATATGTCCATCCAAACGGCCTTCCATCTTCATGCTTCTTTCCACATTTACTTCATCGCCTACCTTTAAAAGACCGAGGTTCGTTCTGTCGAGCGTTTCCTGAATGGCTGTAACCGTATAGGTGGTATCGGTCTTCTCAACAACCGTCAGACACACGCCATTGTGCGCAATACTTTGGTCTATCTTGAGTTCCTTGACAAATGAGCAAGTCAATGTAAGGTGCAAGTTGCCTTGTTCTTTTCTTAGTGCGACTACCTTGGCCGCTTCTTCTACTATTCCTGAAAACATGATGCTGATTTATTATCTGCGTTATTAATGATGTTGACAAAGATAAGCAATACCCTAAAGATGCACAAGAAATTTCTGCCGCATATCAGAAACAACTGGGCATATTTCTAAAAAAATAATGTGCCACACCATAGGTATGACACACTATTCTCTTATTTATTTTATTATGAAACGAATTACAATTTCGGACCAGCTTCAACCAATGCTTTACCGAGGTCGTTTCCAGTGAACTTCGTAAAGTTCTTGATGAAACGTGCAGCCAAATCTTTGGCTTTTTCTTCCCATTGGCAAGCGCAAGCATAAGTGTCGCGTGGGTCAAGGATTTTCGGATCAACTCCTGGCAATTCAGTAGGAACTTGGAATCCGAAATATGGGATAGTTTTGGTTGGAGCTTTTTCGATTGAACCGGCGAGGATAGCGTCGATGATACCACGAGTATCTTTGATAGAGATACGTTTTCCGGTACCGTTCCATCCAGTGTTAACCAAATAAGCCTTAGCACCAACGCGTTTCATTTTCTTTACCAATTCTTCACCGTATTTGGTTGGGTGCAAGCTCAAGAATGCAGCACCGAAGCAAGCAGAGAATGTTGGGGTTGGTTCAGTAATACCACGTTCTGTACCAGCCAATTTAGCGGTAAATCCAGACAAGAAGTAGTATTGAGTTTGTTCTGGAGTAAGGATTGATACAGGAGGCAAAACTCCGAATGCGTCAGCAGAAAGGAAGATAACTTGTTTTGCGTGTGGTCCTTTAGATACTGGCTTAACGATATTGTTAATATGATAGATAGGATATGAAACACGGGTGTTTTCAGTTACGCTCTTGTCAGCGAAATCGATTTTTCCGTTTGCGTCAACAGTAACGTTTTCAAGCAAAGCGTCACGCTTGATAGCATTGTAGATATCCGGTTCGCTTTCTTTGTCAAGGTTGATAACCTTAGCATAGCAGCCACCTTCGTAGTTGAATACACCTTCGTCGTCCCAGCCGTGTTCGTCGTCACCGATAAGAAGACGTTTCGGGTCAGTAGAAAGGGTTGTCTTACCTGTTCCAGAAAGGCCGAAGAAGATAGCGGTGCTCTTTCCTTCCTTGTCAGTATTTGCAGAGCAGTGCATAGAAGCGATGCCACGCAATGGGTTCAGGTAGTTCATGATTGAGAAGATACCTTTCTTCATTTCACCACCATACCAAGTGTTAAGGATAACTTGTTCGTTGGTCTTCAAGTTGAACACTGTTGCTGTTTCTGAGTTCAAGCCCAGTTCTTTATAGTTGTCAACTTTAGCTTTAGCAGCGTTGAATGATACGAAATCAGGTTCACCATAATTAGCCAGTTCTTCGGCAGTCGGGCGGATGAACATATTGGTTACAAAGTGTGCTTGCCAAGCCACTTCCATGATGAAACGAACTTTCAGACGAGTAGCTTCGTTAGCACCGCAGAAGGTATCAACAACAAACAAACGTTTGCCTGAGAGTTGTTTTACAGCTTTAGCTTTCAAATCAGCCCATGCTTCTTCTGAGCAAGGTTTATTGTCATTCTTATATTCATCAGAAGTCCACCAAACAGTCTTTTCGCTAGCTTCATTCTTTACAAAGAATTTATCTTTAGGTGAACGTCCGGTGTAAACACCTGTCATTACGTTAACAGCACCCAATTCGGTTACCTGTCCTTTTTCATAACCTTCCAAACCTGCTTTTGTTTCTTCAGCATACAAAACATCGTAGGATGGGTTGTGCAGAATTTCCTTTACATCGGTAATTCCATACTTGCTTAAATCTAAATTTGCCATGATGAAATCTTTTAGTTTAATTGATTTGTATAACTAATTTCTTTTGTCTTCAAAAACTATACCTTAAAAAACATCTTTACAACAAATGAGTGACATTGTTTGTTCAGAAATTTTCGAGTGCAAATGTACACTATTTTTTCGAGCCAGGAAAACTTATTAAAGAAATTTTTCTCTAATAGAGCTGCTTTTTCGACCGAATGCGATATAAAAATCTGTTATACAATTTATTATACCGATATTAAAAAGGGATGAAATATTGATTTCTATTGTTTTTTGGATGTTTTTGTTGTTATGCAACATATCTCACAAGCATTATTTTGCTATCTTCGGATTGCATTTTAACATTAAAACGCTGTTCGCAATAGCAATATGCTGTGTATCGCTCAATGGAATTGTGAGTGGAATCAGCTTGCATGTTTGCATTTTTGCGATAAAATCCTGCCAAATATTTTCAGGCAAATGCAATGATGCAACAGCTTCCCTGTAGGTGGAAGAAAAATAGACCGTAACCTGCAACTCACCGGGATATATATGCATCCAGCCAAGATTCTTTTTCTTATTGAGAAGTTTGCAGAGCCACGCTTTCCCATCTTTATAATAATTCCACTGAGGTGAAATGGAAAAATGGGATAAACTCTCCATAAATTGCTGATAAACTGATGCTTGCCCAGCTAGAGCCGATTGAATATCCACATCGGTCGGTTTATGACATGGGTCTGTGAATAGGAGCTGCTTCATGGTTTCATACAATAAACAAATAGCAGGATATCTACAATGTATCCTGCCATTTTTGGAAATGATGTACTAAGACAAAAATCCCTGTTTCTTCAACACATCCAAGAGTACTTTTGAAAAATGTTCATTATTGTCTTTTGTATATCTGACATCTGTAAACACTTGTGCCAATGTCTGTTTATTGTTTTCAGCAACAAATTGTTTCATTTCCGGCAAACTTTCTTTGTAGGCATAAAAGCTGTCAATATCTTCTGGAGTTGCTTCGTGATAAAATTCCTGATGTATGATGGCGTCAAGTGGTAAACGGTCCGGTTGTTCCGGCATCTCATCCGGATAACCGACTGTCAGTGTCACTAAAGGAACGACCAAACGTGGCAAACGGAGCGTTTCTATGATTTGGTCGGCATTGTAAGTCGTTGTGCCCAGATAACAGATACCCAGTCCTGCAGCTTCGGCAGCTACAGCAAATGTTTGTGCCAAAGCCACCACATCAATAGCAGCGCCAATGAACGATTGGAAATTTTCATAACCCGGTACGGCCTTACGGCATACACACCATTGTGTAAAGCGGTTATAATCAGCACAAAATGTCAACACCACAGGTGCTTGCTTAATCATAGGCTGATTGAAATGTGCCGGCGACAAAGCTTCCTTTTGAGAGTTGTCACGCGTTACCACCACACTGTACGTCTGCATGTTTCCCGTATTTGAAGCACGACAGGCTTGTTCCATTAGCTGTTGAAGCAGTTCATCGGTAATAGGTTTTTCCGTGTATTTACGGATGGTTCTTCTGTTATTCAAGTCCATATCTATTGTTTTTTAATTGTTCTGCGAATTGGTCGGCATCGGCCAATGTATCAATTTTTCCTACATCCATCATTTGAAAATGCTGAGGAATATAAGCTGTTAGTTTTTCTTTGTCGAGTGTATGCAAGTACAAATCGATGAGTGAAAAGCGTTTGGGCATCTCCTGCATGTATTGGAACAGTAGTGGGGATATGATTTGTATGCCGGAAAAAGCCAAGGGCATATAGTTTTCTGCATCAATTCCTTCAGGTTTTACTTGCCGGGTGGTTACATTGGTCCAACCACATAGATGCCTGTTTTCGTCAAACAACAAGTAACGTGAAGTGGTACGCTCACTGACGACCAAGGTTGCCGCGTCATTGGGATTATGTGCAGCCATCAGATGTTTGAAATCCAAATTGGACAAGATATCCACATTGTGAACCAGCACAGGTTCATGTTCACCGATAAGCGGCAGGGCTTTCCGAAAGCCCCCACCCGTTTCCAGAAGTTCATCTGTTTCATCTGATATATGAATATCCAATCCGAAATTGCTGTTTGCATCAATGAAATCTATGATTTGCTGTGCAAAATGATGTACATTGATGGTGATGTCCTGAATGCCTGCAGCCTTCATTTTCAGCAGCAAATGCTGCAGGAGCGGTTGTCCTCCTACCGGCACCAAGGCTTTGGGCATGGAATCGGTGAGCGGTTTCAGACGTGTTCCCAATCCGGCAGCAAATATCATTGCTTTCATGTTATCTGGCTTTAAACTGTTGTTTTATTCCTTGTTCTCTATGTTGCAGACATACCTGTACGCCATATTTCTCAGCAATATGCTCAGCTGTTTTCTGTGCGGCATAAACAGAGCGGTGTTGTCCGCCAGTACATCCGAAAGAAACCATCAAGTCCGTAAAACCACGCTTGATGTAACGTTCCACAGACGAATCGACCATAGCATAGACATTCTTAAGAAAAGTAAGAATCTCTCCATCCTCTTCCAGAAACTTCATAACGGCTTCATCCCGTCCTGTCAGTTGCTTGTATTGTTCATATTTTCCCGGATTATGTATGGCACGGCAGTCAAATACAAATCCTCCCCCATTTCCTGTCAAATCATCGGGAATACCTTTTTTATAGGAGAAACTGTATATTCTGACCAACAGGCCTACATGCAGCTCGGGGAATTTTATACCTGTGACTTGCAGCATGTCGCGCAACACCAGAGCCAAATATGGAAGTTCCGACTGTATGAGCGGAAGCAATTCGCCCAAATTGGCAAGTGCAAAAGGAATGCTTTGCAGAAAATGCGCCTTTTTCTCAAAATAACCACGGAATCCATATGCTCCCAATACCTGCAATGTTCTGAAAAAAACGAAGAATGTCAAGCCCCTTTTAAATTCCTCTCTATCTACCGTTATCAGTTGTTGCACTTCGTCCAGATAGACTTCCATCAAATGTTCCTTGAGTGATGAAGGATAAGCTGCTTTGGCCTGCCACAAGAACGAAGCCACATCATATTGCAAAGGTCCCATACGTCCCCCCTGAAAATCGATGAAGTATGGTTCGTTTTCATAGACCATAACATTACGGCTCTGGAAATCACGATACATGAAAGCAAACGGTTGGGCTTTGAGCAACAGTTCTGCCATGTGTTCAAACTCATCTTCCAATTCATTTTCAAGAAATTCAACGCCGGTAATTTTCAGAAAGTCATATTTAAAATAGTTCAAATCCCATAATATGGATCGCTTGTTGAATGTTGGAATCGGATAGCAGTAAGAAGTGTCAAATTGTTCTGCTCCTTTGACCTGTACATGAGCCAGCATTCGCATTGTTTTTTCCAACAAACTGATTTCTTCCTGCGAATATGATTGTGTTTCCCGTGCGTGTTTAAGTCGGTCAAACAGCATTACATCTCCTAAATCCTGCTGCAAATAACACATTGCATCTGCGGAATAGGCATATATTTCCGGAACAGGTAGTCCTTTCTGTCTAAAATGGTCAGCCATATAAAGAAATGCCTTGTTCTCCTTATCGGAAGTGCCTATTACCCCAATACATGTCCGTATGGCATCTGACATTCGGTAATACTTACGATTGCTTCCAGCCGCAGACAGCAAATCAATGCTTTCCGGCTTCTGACCAAAAGTTGACTGATAAAGTTGTATAAGTTGTTTTGTGTCCAATGGTATTGTGTTTGAGTGTTTAATATGTACGCGCAATCACATAATCAAGTATTTGCAGCAATGCATCCTTTGTTTCCGAATCAGGAAAAACACGTAAAGCTTCAATTGCTTCTGCTTTGTATTTCAGCATCATTTCTTCCGTGTATTCCAACCCACCATATTGCATTACAAAGGTACGCACGGCATCAATGTCTTCAATCTCTTTAGACATAATCTGTTGTACCAATCGGTTGGCTTGTTCTTGCGGAGCTTTTTGCATGGCCCTCAACAAAGGCAGGGTAATTTTGCCATCTCTCACATCGCTCATGGCAGGTTTTCCCAAACCATTATTGTCAGAAACATAATCCAAATAGTCATCTTTCAGTTGGAAACAAACTCCCAATGCCTCACCAAATTTGCGGAGTGCAGTACATTTTTCTGCTTCTGCATTTACTGAAACAGCTCCAATACTTGTTCCTGCTGCAAACAACATAGCTGTTTTTTGACGGATAATCTTGAAATAAGAATCTTCGTCCGGATTGGTATTCCATGCGAGAAACAATTGTAATAACTCACCCGATGAAAGAGCCTGGCCTAATTCTGTAATAATGGAAATAGCTTTGATATTATTGGTTTCCAGAGCAAGTGCCAATGCCTTACTCAACAAGTAATCACCCACCAGAACCGCTGTCTTGTTATCCCAGCGTACATTTACAGCCTGCTGTCCGCGTCGCATGGTAGCATCATCCACTATATCATCGTGAACCAAACTTGCCGTGTGTAGTAACTCCATGGAGACAGCAGCCAGGATAGTTTGTCGTGTTATGCCACTACACAATTTTGCAGAGAGCAAAATGATAATCGGTCGCATCTGTTTGCCTTGTTTGGCTGCAACATGTTCAAGAACTTGTTTCAACAGAATATTGTCAGTCTGCAAGGCTTGGGCAAAACAAGCATTGTATGTATCAAAATCCTCGGAAATATATTGTTTTATTCGAGTGAGTGCATCCATATATTCAATTCTAAAAATCCACGCAAAAGTAGGGAAAAAACTCTATTTCCACTTTATCCTTCATTTACAAAATGTTTTCTATCTCTTTCAAGCCGGAAACACGATAAGTAGCATAGGGATTGTCCTTTTGTTCCTGGTATGGATCAAACAGAATGGAATCCAATCCAAAATCAAACGCACCTTTTATGTCTGTTTCCACATTATCGCCAATCATGATAACCTGCTCCTTGGAGACATTGGCCAATTGTATGGCGAAGTTGAAAATTTGCGGTGCTGGTTTCTGTGCTCCAACCTCTTCCGACAAAACTATATTGTCAATAAACGGAGCCAACCCCGAAGCATTGATTTTTCTATATTGTACTTCGCGGAAACCATTTGACAAAACAATCAATTGATATCCTGCCGCATGCAGGTGTGTTATCAATTCACGTGCATAAGGCACCAATCCGGTCTGCTTGATGGTTGTTTCCAAAAAATCGTCACCTACATTCCTTGCCAATTGTTCGTCATTCTTACCTTTTTGGCGAAATGGATACAGAAAACGTTCACGCTGCAAAGTGTCTTTGTCAATAATGCCTGCCGCATAGTCTTTCCACAACAACTTATTGTGTTCCTCATACAATTCGTAAAAGGATTCAAAACTGGCAAAATAATTTGTCAATTGATATTTGAAAAAGACCTCCTTCAGAGCGACGAAAGCATTGTGTCTGAAATCCCACAAAGTGTCATCCCAATCAATCAATACGGCTGCATATTTATGTGGTATGCCCATTAGTCAACTTCCACTACCAAATATCGAGATACGCTCCAAAACGCCTTATAGTCAACAATAACAAGTACCAGATTCTTGTCGTTTTTTTCCAAAGTATATGAACTCTTCGGATGGTTTGTCAAGATTTTGGCTCTTGAAGAAAACAAAGGGATTTCCTGCGTATTTCTTATGTCTATTTTCACAAAATAATCTTTATTGAAGTCGCTCTCCAACACACGTTGCGGAGCAAAAGCCCCTTTACGGTTTATAATATTTTGTTCTTTCAGCTCTTTGCGACTACCAAACGCATACCAGGCTGTATTCAAGGCTTCATCCTGTTCTTGCATTTTGGATGTCTGTGCTTCGCTTTGGTCTTCCAATTGTTTGATATTGTCAGCTTGCTCTGCAATCTGTATGGACATGCTATCTATCAATACGTTTTTCTTTTCCAATTCAGCCGTAAGCTGCATAACCTTGTTTGTTTCTTCTTGCAGGTTTTGTGTAAGCATATCGACTGTTTTCTGCAATTCACTTATCTTGAAAGAACTGTTTTTTACGCGTTGCCGTAAAGTCTGCAATTCCTCCTTGTTTTTTTTGAGCAAATCGGCCAAATCTTTCAGATCTTTATTAATCTGCTCTATATCACTGGCCGACAAATCCTTCGACATTTTTTTCATGGTCAGGATTTTTTCGCTTTGCTTGATTGTTTCCAAATTTTCCTGCACACTATTGATTGCACTCATGTATTGGTTCATTTCCTGTTCTACCTGTTCTTGAACCATGCGAAGAGAATCATTTTCTGCTTTTACGGCATCATATTCTTTTTTTGACGTAAATTGGCTGCAAGATGTAATGGTAAACATGATTGCAACAAAAGGAAAAAATAGCTTTTTCATATTAGTTTGGATTTTAAGAGATTTCATTTTTTACACCATCCTGTTTTCCTGCCACACATACAACAATTTCACCTTTAGGTGTATGTTCTTCATAATATTGTTGTAACTCAGTCAATGTACCACGCATAACTTCTTCATGTAACTTGGAAATTTCACGTGCCACGGAAGCACGTCTTTCATTACCCAACGCAGCCGCTAATTCGCCCAACAACCTAACCAGTCGAAAAGGGGACTCGTAAAAAACCATTGTACGGCTTTCTTCCAATAGCGCCTTAATACGCGATTGGCGACCTTTTTTTTGCGGCAAAAAGCCTTCAAAACAAAAACGGTCGTTGGGCAATCCAGAAGTAACCAGGGCTGGTACGAATGCTGTTGCTCCTGGCAAACATTCCACTTCCACTTCATTTTCCACACATGTGCGCACCAGCAAGAATCCCGGGTCGGAAATGGCTGGGGTACCCGCATCGGAAATCAAGGCAACAGACAAACCGCTTTTGATACGATTTACCACCGACATGCATGTCTGATGTTCATTGAATTTATGGTGTGATTGCTGTGGGGTTTTTATGTCAAAATGTTTCAACAAAATACCACTGGTTCGTGTGTCCTCCGACAATATCAAATCTACCTCCTTCAATATTCTTACTGCACGGAAAGTAATATCTTCCAAATTGCCGATAGGAGTAGGAACAACATAAAGTTTGCTCATAAATAACGACGATTTAAAATCTGAAGGAAACGTTCAACCGTTGGATTCTCTGAGTCCCAATTAAATTTTTTGTTTACATATTGTAATGCCTCATCCATCGTTGTCAATCCGTTCAGATAGCCAATCGTTTTTGTCATTAATTCTCCATTGTTACTGAACAACTCACGCTGAAACAAAAAACGGTCACCCAAACTGATTGCCTGCTTTATATCATCTATTTTTTTATTCGTAATGGAATCGTTACGTGTGAAAGACTCTTTCGATGCATCGGACATGGCAGTGGAAACTTTCACTTCTTCTTTGGCTCCTTCCGTCTCTGTTTCTCCCACTCTACATTCCACCATTTCTTTTTCCGGTTCTGCTGTTTCTTCTGCAACAACTAAAGGTTCTATTGGGTTTACTGAAACCGTTTCTGTTTTTTCTTCTATTTTATCATCTTCTTTATCATTCCCACTTGATGGAGCACTAATGTCGGAAATTGGACTTTCCAGCGCAATATCTGCCGATTTTTCGGCAACTTCATTGTTTTCCACTTGTGGAATCACGATATTTTGTGGGGTCTCAGCTTCCACTTCCTCCATTGGTTTTTCTTCTTTGCATGAAGCAGTTTCTGTCATTACCTTTTCCTCTTTCTCGCTTGACCCTGCCTGTTCTGCAATATCACTCTTTGCTTCATTATGTTCTTCCGGTTTCTTTTCCGGCAGAATAGTTACCACGGGTTCAAATACCACTTGTTTTTCTTCTACAACCGGCACTTCAACCTTTGCTGGTAATTCAGATAAAGCTTTGATGTTTTCCAATACGGCTATAGCTTTTGATTCGGCCAAACGCAACAAAACCGGTGGAAATATCTCCAATTGTTCAAATCCGTCTGTCAGCTGCGACAATTCAGCTATATCTTTCCGCAGCAAAGTAACTATCAATTCCTTACTCATATCAATCATTCATTAATGCAGTAAAACAGGGGCAAATGTAAGTATTTTTTTCCATTCAAATGCTATATAGATGGATGTAAATAAAATGTGCTCTCCCCGTTTACTTTTCTCGGGAAGAGCACAGATTAAATATTGGAGTAATTTTATTACTGTTTCTCTGTTTTGTCCTGCTTTTCTTTTCGGCCAAACAAAGAGAAATGAACATAACGTTTTGGATGCTGGCGTAAATCTATCAACAATTTATCGGCATTGGCCGCTGTATTGGAGAGATTAAAATATAAATCCTTATCATTCAACAATAAGCCGATTGTACCATTGGGTTCATTTATCTTCTGCGTCAGGAGCTGTAAATTGGTCGCCACGGAATCCACAGTCAATAAGGTATGAGTTAGATTCGCCTGTGCCAAATCGGCTGATACATCACCCAAGTCTCTAACAACAACGTCAACATTCTCAATCAACCCTGGTACCTCATTATGCATCAGCATTTTCAATTTGTTGGAAGAAACAGCCAAATCATCCGAAGTCTTTTTCAATGAAACCAATGTACCTTGCACTTCTTCACTATTGACCAAAGCATTTAATGATAACACCAAGGAATCAACATGTTCCACTGTGTTCTCCAGTTTCGGCAGCATCTCTGCCTGCAACAAATCAAACAGTCCTGCCGCCTCTTCAGTTGGTAGTTGAGATTTGTTTTCTACATATTGACCGGTTGCCGATAACGGGAACACCAGCTGTATAGCCTTTCCTCCCATTAATCCGTCGTCATACAACTGCATTTTTGTTCCTTCCGGCAATTGGATGTCCTTATCGACAGAAATGGAAACCTTAAATGATTCCGCTTGCGAAAAATCATATTTCACTTCATCGACCTGTCCGACCTTATATCCTTTTACATAAACTGGAGCGGATGCCACGAGTCCTTCTACATTCTCATAAGTGCCATAATACTTGTTGACTGGAGTAAAAATGTCTATGCCCTTAAGAAAATTCATACCAAAATACAATACGAAGATGGCAATGACTACTACCACACCCACTTTTACTTCGCGAGTTACATTATTTGTTTTCATAAATGTCCCCTTAATGTGATTATTATTTTTTTTCTAATGCACGAGCTTCACTTACACTTATTTTTTTCCCATCTTTAAAAGCTATTACAAATGCTTCTGGAAATTTGGAGCGAATGGACTTGCGAAGTTGCTCTATTTCAGAGAAACTATCCTCTTCGCCATAGGTGTATTTATAAAAACCACCTTCCTTATAATATTTTACGTTCTTCAAGCCCCTCAATGCCGGGTCTTTGGAACTTAGTTCTTTCTTTACGGCTGCTATCTGTATCTTGTAAACAATACCTGTGTTTTTTTCCGAAGAGGAGACTTGTTGTTTCTCTGTCTGCACCGGTTTGCTCGGCGCTGCTACGGCAACTCCATTCTTTTTATCAATATCTTTCTTGTATTCCACCACTGCATCGTATATAGCCCCCGCCATGGCATCACGTCCGCTATCTGAGGCAAGAAATTTTTCCTCCTGCTGATTGGAAACGAAACCCACCTCAATCAATACGCTTGGACATGCTGATTTGTGCAATACCCAAAATGCAGCTTGGCGCACCCCCCGATTATTGCGTTTACATTTTCCACTCATCGACTTTTGAGCCAATGTGGCAAATGATAAACTTTTATCTATGTATTGGTCTTGCATAAATTCAAACATAATGTATGATTCCACAGAATTAGGGTCAAAACCTTGATAGTTCGCCTCATAATTGTCTTCCAACAAAATAACCGAGTTTTCACGCATTGCCACATCCAAATTGGATTCCAGTTTATTCAATCCCAAAGTAAATGTCTCCACGCCATGTACACTGGTATTTTCTGCGGCATTTGTATGTATGCATATAAACAAATCTGCTGCATTTTCGTTCACAAAATTTGCTCTATCCTGCAAAGGAAGAAAAATATCTGTTTTACGGGTATATAAAACACGTACATTGGGCATTCCTTTTTCTATACGCGCACCCAGACGCAATGCGATAGCAAGGTTAATATCCTTTTCTCGAACAAGTTTGCCCATAGCACCGGGGTCACGTCCTCCATGTCCTGCGTCAATGACAATAGTAAAAGGCTTGTCTGTCTTGGCTCCCTGAACAGCATATATCCCCAACAACATGCTGACAGCCAAAATAAACATACGTATTTTCATTTCTTTCTTGGTCTTAATATTAAACATACGGCAAAGTTACACTTTTTCTTACAAAATGCGAAAAACTTCCTTCTTACTCATTATATTTCAATCCAATTTCACCAAACGGAGGTCTGTCATTC